>DASQWJ010000194.1:0-2063 GCA_035640315.1 Nitrososphaeraceae archaeon | reverse complement strand
TATTGAGGGAAGTTTAAAAAATGTAATAATATTTGATGGCAAGAGTAAAAACCAGGGATTTATTTTCTCTTTGCTAAATCCGCCAGTGCCTTTAGGTGGAAATATTGTGTCACTTGATATCTATGTAAATGGGATTCCAGTCCCGAAAAAATCAATTTTTATTGCAACATCAGAGGATGTTGTAAATGCAATGACAGTTTCTGAAGACAGACCTATTCCATTTAAGCCTTTCCAAAGTGCGAGATTCTTAATAATAAAGGAAGACGGATTGGAAGAAAAAAAGAAACACAAAATTGTAATTTTGAGTAAACTTGAAGGTTTCGAGCAAATAATTATCCCGTTTGCATTCAGTGATTATGCAGGAGAACAGAGAGAAAGGATCTTTCTCTCTTCCGATATGATTGATGAGCAAGAATCTACTACAACGAACGAAGATACTATCTTCAAGAACTTTACTAATCCATTGATATTATCTGGAAAAAAGGCATATATAGTTTGTTCATCCAACGGATCACTTTCTGCTAATTGGACATGGATGGGTGCTAGATATGATAATGGAGGATTATATGTTCCTCCCGCACGAGCTTTTGGTAGGATTATAGTTGAAATTTCTATGGATGATGGTGTACGTAAGCGGCTTCCAAATTTTGTTGTATCTTCCAGACATGAGAGAGGGTTTCTCTTTACTAGGCATGAATTAGCAGGTTTGCAAGTAAAAAGGACACTTTTCGTACCTATAGAAAACAGAGGATTTGTTATGCGCCTAGAACTTGATCTATTAGATAGACATACTGATTTTTCAAAAATGGGTTTAAAGAAGAATATTCAAAAAACTAAACGAAAGATTCGAGTTCATTTTCTCATTGATGGTAATATCACAAGTTACGGTCTTGCTGCCATTTCTCAAAGTAATTATTCAAAGTTGATTACAACGGATAATTGCCTACAAATTCAAACAACTGCTAAAAAAGATATTGCCCATTATTATGGAACAATTGGAGTCGCACCGAAAGATTTGAAGCCTTCCAAAATTCTAATGGATTCCTTTGATAATGACTTAGAGCTATCTTATGACATTGAAATTGAAGCAGGAAAGAGCGGTGAGATTTCACTTGTCGGCGCTGGTAATTTTAACAGTTCTAAAGATTGCATAAAAGAATACCGGTTTATTCGCGATAATTACAGACAGCTTTTAGAAGACACCAGGAAACATTTCATAGCAGTTTCTTCTTCTACTTTATATGCTGAATCAACTTCAAAACAAAATTCAACTATTGCAAAACTAATCAAAGCTTTGGAAAAAGCAAAGGTGAGCATGGAATACTTAAAAGCAGAATATGACGAACTTGGAGCTGGAATTTGTGCGGGATTGCCGAGATTCCCTAATTATTGGGCTAGAGATACTGGTTGGTCACTAAGAGGTTATTTATCTATGGAGGACTACTACTTTGTATATTCAATAATTGAAAATTTTCTGCACTACCAAGCTAAAAAAAGCTCATCGATAGCAAAGAAAGGTGAGTTGCCTATGATAATAAGTGGGAAGGCCTTTCTACACAATACAACTTATGGGTCAGCTGATTCTACTTTTCTTTTCCCATGGGCAATACACGAATATGTGTTATCTACAGGTGATGTTAACTATTTGGAAAAACGATGGAAATCCATTACTGATCTTGTAAATTGGGGATTTTTAAAAGATTCTGACGGTGATGGATTGATAGAGCATGGATTTACAGGAGTTGCTGAAAAATTACCTATACAAGATTCTACATGGATGGATCATATTGATAGAAGAAAAAGTGCAAATGATATTCAAGCTCTGTTTTACGAAAGTTTGAAAATAGGAAGTCAGCTAGCGAGGATCGTAGGAGACAATTATAATAGGGAAAAATGGCAAAAGTCATCTAAACAGCTACGAGATAAAATTGACATAGAATATTGGAATGCCAATGACAAATTTTATCATGATACCATAAGAAGGGATGGCTCAAAGGATCCGAGTATACGACCTAATGCATTGGTACTTTTAATGACGGATGCCGTTCGAGATAGATCCAAAG
>DASQWJ010000193.1:0-2566 GCA_035640315.1 Nitrososphaeraceae archaeon | reverse complement strand
TTGAATGAAAACTTTTTAGAAATGTTTGGAGTGCTTCTGACAATAATGCTGGGTCCTCGCCAATTTCTTTATGGATACGAAATATTGAAAGTGCTCGTTTAATTTCAACTTCTTTTTCGATCTCGGGATTATAAAGATTGTATACTCTTCGAGTAAGTTCAGGAGATTTACCATCTGTATAGTAAAAAGCATCAAACCAACTAGGTTCTATCTTTATAGTGCTTCTTTTGATCCCTTTTAAAGAGGATTGAAGTGTATAACTATCAACCTCGTTAGAGCATACTGGAATCCATCTGAGGGGATCAAACCCAAGTTGTCTGTATTCTTCTATCAGCTCCCAGAATTTTTCAGCCAACTATAACCTCTCCTAACAGCTACTTGATTTACTAATGTGATTTATAACAAAATGCCAGTTAATAAACAAAACTTTCACAAAATAAGTGGTTAAATTATCAAAAAAATCTGATATAGTTAGTTTCAAAATACTTAGTGTCGTATGCTCACCTACAACTATATTAGGATTCCTAATCTGTTATTAATGTATGTCCGTATCTTAATAACTTTTTTATTTTAGCTAGGCTTGTTTCTATACAAATAATTATAAATGTACTATACAAAGAATTATTATGTCTAAACCGCAAAACATTACACCAAAACCAACATCTGTGCAGATGCAAAGAATTGCAAATGAGATAGAAAAGATGTCTGCACACAATATTTTAAAATGGGTTATTAATACTTATGGATTAAGAATAGGCCTGGCATCAAGTTTTGGTGCTGAAGATGTTGTTCTTATTGATATGATGATAAATATTAACAAATTAAAAACCAAAATTTTCACCCTAGACACTGGACGGCTCAATCAGGAAACTTATGACCTAATGGATGAGATTTGTAAAAAATATGGCATACAAATTGAAGTATATTTCCCAGACCAGAATGAAGTTGAAGCAATGGTTCGGACAAAAGGCATAAATTTGATGTATGAAAGTGTCGAAAATAGAAAACTTTGTTGCGAGATTAGAAAAGTACATTCTCTTAATAGAGCACTAAGTAAGCTCGATGGCTGGATTACTGGATTGAGAAGAGAGCAGACAACGACAAGGGCCAACATCAGAAAGCTTGAGTTTGATTATTCACATGGTAACATTGTCAAAGTCAATCCACTGGCAGATTGGACTAACGAAATGGTGTGGGATTATATTCATAAAAATAATGTTCCGTACAATAAGTTGCACAATATGGGTTATCCAAGTATCGGCTGCGAACCATGCACAAGAGCAATTCGGCCTAGTGAGGACCCAAGGTCAGGAAGGTGGTGGTGGGAAAATGCAGCACATAAAGAATGTGGTCTGCACTGGGATCCAACTAAACAATATAAAAAATAGGGATTATCTTTGAGCAATGGTGGCACAATACCAGAGCCTCATGGAGGCAAACTGATAAACAAATTTGCTACTACTAAGATGAATATAAATGGAATGTTTTCAATAGAAGTCAGCAATGACCTTCAAAATGACATTGAAAATATTGCTGATGGCATATTTAGTCCCCTTGAAGGTTTTGTAGGACAAGATGATTTTCAAAGCATTATCAAGTTTGGTAGATTGAAGAATGACCTAGCGTGGACTATTCCTATAATTTTGGATGTTGATGAACAAATAGCAATAAAGATGAAAGATTCTAGGCAAGTTACCTTAAGGGTAGGTAACAACCATTTTGGAGTCATATATGTTGAAGAGGTGTATTCATTTGATAAACTTGGTATGATAAAATCAATCTATCAGACGGATGATCTAAAACATCCCGGTGTCATAAAAATGATAAGGATGAAAGATCGGCTTGTTGGAGGTAAAATTGACGTTATAAAGCGAATTCCACGAGCACCATTAAGAGTACATAGGATGACTCCATCTGAAACTAGATTAGAAGTACACAAAAGAGGATGGAAAACTATGGTTGGATTCCAAACAAGAAATGTTCCACATATTGCTCATGAAATGCTGCAAAAGTCTGCCCTGAATATTTATGACGGATTATTTATAAGTCCGTTGATTGGCAAAAAAAAGCTTGGTGATTTTAAAGACGAAGTAATTCTCCCAGCATATGAATCACTTATAGAAAATTATTATCCAAAAGATAGAGTCATGTTTGTGACTCTTCATACCGAGATGAGATATGCAGGACCTAAGGAGGCAATTCATCATGCTATAATGAGAAAGAATTTTGGATGTTCTCATTTTATCATTGGAAGAGATCATGCTGGAGTTGGAGGTTATTATCATCCTTTCGCAGCACAGAAGATCTTCGAAAGTTATCCCGATCTTGGTATTAGGCCAGTATTCTTTCCAGCGTTTTATTACTGCAAGAAATGTTTGGGTTATGCAAATGATAGAAACTGTCCACATGGTCAAGAATTCAAAGAAGAGTTAAAGGGTACAAAGATAAGAAAAATGGTTAGCTCGGGTGAAATCCCTGCTGAACATTTGATGAGGCCAGAAATAGCAAAAATAATTCTGTCTTATAAGGATGCATTTGTTTAATAATACTAATAAAATTGCAGTAG
>DASQWJ010000192.1:0-2901 GCA_035640315.1 Nitrososphaeraceae archaeon | reverse complement strand
TATACTTCATCTGTCTGTTTTAAATGCGGCAAGCGAACCCAATATGACAAACTTACAAGATTGATGAGTTGCAATGATTGTCATCTTGTAATTGACAGAGATGTTTTAGCTGCGATTAATATAGCAAAAAAGGGCGATGATGTGTTCCATCGTTCAAAATGTCTTTCAGGTGAAGCAATGGTAGTGGAATCCTGTTTGTTTCCAAAGGTAATCCACCAAGTCGATGAAAGAAAGTTCGAAGCGCATGTATCTTAATCGAACAGAACCTATTGTATTAAACTGGAAGAAAAAAAAAGTTCATCAATTCTGAAAAAACTGGAAATGAAACAAACGAAAGAGACAGAGGTTATACAGACAAAGAAATTCAAAGGATTCTTCGTTTATTTATTATGGAAAAAAAAGCCCAAATTCCTCAGTCAAATTGGAATGTTTCCATTCGATGTTTAATTGATTTTTCAAGTTGTCCTAACGGTTGTGCGTTAGAGATCAAAACTATGACGATTATGTGGCCTAATCTCTTCCAAAATCCCAATGTCTATAAAATTATCATGATTTGCACTAAATACGAATTCGGAATAATAATTACCTAACTTTTTTCTAGAAATGTGATAAAAAGTAATAACGTTCAATGAAACATCATAGATATTACTGAGAGAGATTAAAATTCCAATCAATTGGTATAATCCTTCTCAATTTGCCGCGTTGCCGTCTCGAAAAAAGTAATTGATTGGTGCATATCCGGTGAAAGATGAGCCTAACCAACCCCTTTGTTGAATTCAAGACAGGCAAACTAATTCGAACCAATTTTTTTATTTAAGCCTTATATTACGTCCTAATTATGACTGACGGGTCGATGAGTTGTCTAGAAACATTGGCTACTCAGAATGAAGTGTTGTCGTAACTTGCTTCCTATTAAGAATACGGATTAAAAAATATTCTGGAACTACGGTACCTAATGTTACTGCGAACTACAAATAAAAATAATTATGAACCAAGCATTAAAAAGAAGGAAAATAATTTAGATAAAACGAAAAACTCTGAGTCTATGGATGTAAGTGTTCAAAAGGAATGGAAAGCAAAAGAATTAAATTTTTTAAAATCTCAAAACTATTATTTCTAGTTTCCTGAATATGAAAGTGGCCATTTAACTTCAGAAGAGTCTATTATTAAGACCGATTTTCCCAAATTGGCAGGAAGATCGCGAGAGGATGTATCATTTTCATTTCCTAAAACACTGAAATCATATCTTATTGTATTTTCATTATTATCGTATTGAGGATTAAATAATTCAATCTCGAAAACGTCCTCTTCTTGATCATCTGTCAGTACTAAGGCTGCATTAGGTGGGTTTACCTGAAAACCATCATTACCGCTTGTCCAGTTACCGATAAAATCCTGAACAGATTGAGTAACTACTATTCTATTTGGTCTATCAGAAAACAATATTATCTTATCGGCCAATTCATTTAACTGCAAAGTATACGAAGTGGAATTAATTTCTGATATGATGCCTGATTGACCCTGTAAAATTGCATTGAATTGAGGAGATTCAATAGTGGCTTCTGTCTGTCCTTGCTGGGCTACCGCCGCTGACATCAACAATAATGACGTACCTGCAAAAACTGAAATTATTGAAATCGAAAACATGATTATTCTATGATAAATTTTCATCATCTCAAATTAGGTTCTCGAACTAATATCTATTGGTATCGTCAAAATATTATTTGAGAATTATTTCATTTTTCTTTTCATGGATATACATTAGGTGTATTCCAAATATCATTACAGATATTGCAATTATCTGATTGATACCGATTGACTCGCGCAGAAATATTATGGCGAAGATTAGTCCGAATACCGCTGATAAAGACAGCAATGATGATGCCTTGATCACACCAATCCTCTTTATACTATGCAGATAGAGGTATAGCGATATGGCGAATCCAAAAATGCCAAGAAGAATTATGGGTATTAGCTGTTCACTATGAATAATAAAAGGAATTCCTGATATAGCTGCCGTTCCTATTAGGATGGTCCCTCCAATCAAGGCTTTTAGCTGAATCAATCTTGAAATATGCATTTGTCTGGCAATTATCTTGCAAATATTATTATCAAGTCCCCAAATAGTTGTTGATAAAATAACCAGAACGTTACCTATGTTTAAACTAAATATCGAACTATGAAAGTCCAGATTTGTTGTTAGGAGAAATACTCCAATTAGAATCAATGTTACTGCGATATATCCTACGGGCCTCAATCTTTCTCTAAAAATGAGCAATGCAAACAGTATTGAAAAAACAGTTTCTCCGTTAGCAAGTAGTGCAGTATCTGCAGCTGTACCCATCTTCAATCCTTGAAAAAAGACAAATGGTGCTATTGCAGCACCGGAAATTGCGCTTATGATGATGAGAAAAATGGAACTTTTTGTAATCTTTGACGATGCCCGTACAGACGAAGGTGTAAAAAATAATCCAGCAGTTAAGTAAATAATTGATGAAAGAAGCAAAGGATCAACTGTCGACAGAATAGGTTTTCCTACGGTAGAAACACATCCAAAGAGAACAGCAGCAACAATAGCGGAAATATATCCGATTATTATATTTGAGTTAACAAAACTACTATAATTCAATCCTAGTCTAGCATTCATGACGGAGATGTAATAGATATTAAATCTAACGTAATGTATTATGTAATTTCCAAAAATTCTTAAAGACAGGAAATTGTAATTCTTCTTACGGAATGCCTTTTGCTAATGTGAGCTTCTACTACTAGATATTAAAGATAGACTTTAATTTGCAGCATTTCTTCGAGATCGGCTGAAAAACCATGAAAACAATTGCTAGAGGTTAGAACTCTACATTGAACCCAACTGATGTATACTATCAATTCATTGTGCAATGC
>DASQWJ010000191.1:0-2848 GCA_035640315.1 Nitrososphaeraceae archaeon | reverse complement strand
AAATATATTCTCCTCCACTTTTATTCAATTCAAGAAAAAATTGTAATCTGCATGAATTGGAGCATGGAAATGGAATAACATAGTAATATTAATACAAGTTAAATAAAGATAGGACGATATACAATGGCAAAGATTGCATTGATAGTCGGATCTGTTAGACGAGATCGTCAGGGTATCAAAGTTGCTCGCTGGATGGAGGAGAAATTGAAAAACCGTAACCACACAGTATTTTTTATTGATCCCCTGGAACTGAATCTCCCTTTACTTGACAGAATGTATAAGGAGATGCCAGATCCTTCAGAGAAAATGAAATCACTTAGAAACAAAATAAATGACGCAGAGGGATATCTAGCAGTGACCCCTGAATATAATCACAGTACATCTAGCGCAATGAAAAATACTTTAGACTATTTTTTAGAAGAGTATTATTTTAAACCATCGGCTATTGTTTCATATTCCCCGGGAATGTTTGGTGGAATAAATGCTGCTCAGCAGCTCAGATTAATATTTGCAGAGCTAGGAGCTCCGTCCATATTTTCATCTTTCACAATACCAAGAGTTCATAATGTATTCGAAGATGGGAGACTAGTGGATGAAGCATATGACAAAAGGGTGTCGAAATTTCTTGCAGAATTTGAATGGTACATTGAAGCCTTCAAAAACCAAAGAAACAAGGGTACTCCCTACTAGACATTAGAGTCCTTTTGTCGAGCTTTATCATGTAAAAGTGGTTTCCTACAATGATATGATGATGATAATATATGTAGCTATCCATCCATAGCAGATTAGTTGAATCTTAGCTAAGACATAGGGTATTGAAATTAAACTTTATATGAAATGCCGCATTAAGCTCTCATTTGTATGTCAAATGTTGAATCCTACAGATGTGAATCATGCGGTAGTGTCTTTAATTCACAAAAAGAGCTCATTCTGCATGAAAACTATGCGAAATATACGAGACCAGGTTATTGCTGGCAATAAAGCACCCCTAACAAAATTGGCTGCTCATCAATTTCGTTATTTTTCACCATATCTACCCTATTGAATACTTTATCTTATAGCATTAGGTAATTGGGAAAAAATAGATCGATTACAGCAAAGATTATTTTATACCACAGTAAGGTGTATTATGAAGCCCACTAAAATAGGAACACGAACCGAGGCTTCAAAACCCACTGGCCCCACCGTGGTATCGGTTCTCTAATGGGGTTCACTTTAATTCAAACCTAGTGGGATCATAATGACAAGGGGGTTCATTGATTTAATGATTTCTGTAAAAAACGTATCCATAGTGTTTGATGCACTAAAGATATAATTATCTAACAAGAATATAAAAAATTATGAGGATTCCATTCAAAGCGGATGATTATTTTACTAAAAAAATGAATTCTGCCTTTAAACACATACAAGATGCATATATTGGGTGTGCAAAACTTTATCTTGAGAAAAGGGAGGTGCCGGTTATGCTTGGGGATGGAAGTGTTTCTCAATCTACTACATTCGAATTGCCTAAAATTATTGCATTTTATGAAAAACTAATTGATTCCCTTGACGGATGGGCCAACAGTGGGATATCAAAATCAAATACTGAAGACCTGCATCGTATATATCTACAAATCAGTCGACAAATTGGCAAATATTATATTTACGGGTATTTTGGAATACAATTTCACGCTCTTCCTTATTATAGAATAAACAGACGAGTTATTGAAGCTCAAAAGGAACTATCTTATATAGCAGAAGAGGCGGAAAAGGTCTTTTCATCGTTAGCTGATAGTGGCAATTCTATGGTGCAGCGTGAGCTACAGGAAATGGGTTATAATGAGTTAGAATTTGAAGAGCTATTTATCAAATTATTTGAAGATCAGGAGTTAGTTCATGGTCTGGAGCGAAAAGCCCAGAATCTAGAAAAACAATTTCCTGAATTCGAACAACTGCACACAAGGAAAAATCAACTGTTTGCAGAATTAAACAATCTCCTGATAGAGTTATACCAAATCTCTCCAGTACTTATTGACTATAACGGATTGATGCAGGGAGAAGAGGGAGTGGTGACATATTTTGATATTGAAACTATAACAAATCAGAAAACGTCAACAAGAGACCCTTATGTCAATACAGAAAGGGTAACAGATGATCTAACCAATCGTATCGATAATGAACTCAATGAATTAGCCAACAAACTAAAGAAAATCGCTAACCTAAACGCATCCAACACATCATTATAACTTGTTGCGGTCTTGTCTAGTAATGAGCTAAGAAGACTCGAACTTATAATCCTAATAACTCTACATATTGGTTTATGCTTCCTCTATTGCTGCTTTGGCATCAGGCCTTTAGACTGTAGCTACAAGCCAAAACAAATCAAGCTGTTGTTTTTACTTCTGTTATCCATTCGCAGTTAAAGCCACGTTTATTATGATGTTTTTGTATCGCTTCTTTATTAGGACCATCAGTAAGGAAATAGAATTTGTCTTCCTCTTGGTTGTACATCAAGTTAACGGCTTTAATCCCGAATTCATCCGGAGGTGCATTTTGTAAGTTTCTTAAAGCTTCTTCGTCTAATCCCATCAAACGGTGGGCATCAAGGAACCTAGGCATGACCTAATGTCTTTGAATGATATGTATATAAGCATGTTGTTACATTTCAGAATATACCAAGACTAAAAAGTCTAAATAATTCTCATCATAAGAACAACTATTGCGATAACATAGCAAAATATTAGTCGCAGTACTTGTTTTGATTACATTATCTGTTTCGTTGTTGGTCATTTCGTCATCCTCTTTCTAATTCAATAAAATCTTTATCATCAATCTCAATGTTGCCGCACTTACCACTGGTTGAAAT
>DASQWJ010000190.1:0-8858 GCA_035640315.1 Nitrososphaeraceae archaeon | reverse complement strand
CATGTTTCCGTTGAAATAATTAAACGTAAAATTCGTCAACGGGAACAAGATTCATCCACTGGTTGAAATAGGATGTTCTTTTGTCGAAATCTCTATAAGAGGCTTGAAATCTAAAATTTTCAACTATGCTTGACGATAATCAATTAAAAGGTATGATAAAAAATGCCCGCGAGGGATTTGAGAAACGAAATTTTACTCAATCTGCGGAGTTGACCCTCATATTGAAGGATATTGATGTTAAAAAGGGTTTTAGCATAAACGAAGTCGTAAATCTCCCGAACAAAGTAACAAAGACTTCAAGCATATGTGTATTCACGTCAGGGGATATGGGAACGAGAGCGAAAAAGGCTCAAGTTGATAGAATCATTGAACCTGAAGAATTAGATAGACTGGGTACCAATAAGAAGGATGCAAGAAAAGTTGTCAAAGCTTATGACTTTTTTTTGGCAGATACCTCTCTGATGTCAAGTGTAGGTCGCTCATTAGGCCAATTCATGGGACCAAAAGGAAAGATGCCTTCTCCTATCGCTTACGGGGCTCCGATAGAAAATATCGCAGATAGGTTTAGAGGTTCTGTAAGAGCAAGAACAAAGAATCAACTCAACATATCTGCAAAGATAGGCGACGAAAAAATGGAAGACGAGCAAATTTTGGGTAACGCTGTTGCCGTAATCTCTGCCATTGAGAAAAAATTACCACAGGGTGATAAAAATATCCACAATGCGATAATAAAGTTTACAATGAGCAAACCATCAAAGGCTTCAGCAGTAAAACAAGAGAAAAAGTAGGGAGATAGAATGGCAACTCAAAAACACACTAGAACCAGTTATCCTCAAGGAAAACAGAGTCTGTATCAACAGATGATGGAACTTCCAAAATCATATAATGTAATTGCACTTTCAAAAGTCAATAAAGTGCGAGCAACTCAATTGATGATGATTAGAAAAAAATTCCACAAAGACATCATCATCAAGGTAATCAAGAACAGAGTAACGCAAAGGGCATTTGAAAAGATAGCAGACGTTAAAGGTATTCAAGAATTGAGTTCCCAATTAGAGGGACAATGTGCACTTATGTTTACTAACATTAGCCCATTCAAACTTAATTTAATTTTTGAACAGAATAAGGTGTTTTTAGCTGCGAAGGGTGGAGATATAGCTAAAACTGAAATAATGATTCCCGCCGGAGATACAGGGATAACTCCTGGTCCAGTTTTATCAGAATTCAAAGAAGCAAATGTACCTACAAAGATTGATCAAGGAACAATATGGGTAAGTAAAGACACTGTTGTGGCAAGACCTGACGATGTGATTTCTACCAAACTAGCCTCTCTTTTGTCCAAGATGAATATCAAGCCCATCGAGGCAGGAATTGTGGTAAACTATGCACTTGCGGACAAGTTGATTTTCACTGAAAAGGATCTAAGAATTGATCTAGACGAATTAAAGAATGATTTGAGCAGATCGTATAATGAATCAATAGCACTTGCTGTTGAATCAAGTTACTTTACAAAAGAATCAATGGGACACTTGCTATCAAAGGCTTCAAGACATGCACAATCACTGGCAATTGAATCAAGTTATCTAACAAAAGAGACAGCAGGACAAATAATATCCATGTCTGTGCTAAAGGCAAACAATGTGGCTTCCCAGCTCAAGAACAAAGGGTATTCACCAACTTAGTCATCTAATCCCTTAATTCAATACTAATTCCCACTAGTGCGGAATTTAGGCTTGTATAAACCGGTTTTGTGCTCTCCTAACTTGAACTACAAATGCCACTACATCAAAAGTGCTACGTCATAAGTGAATACAAAAATTAAACGTACTAGAAATTAAGAGAGGTATTTAACCAAATAAGGAAGATAATCCTTCTAAGGCTTCTTCTTCCTTCTTTTCATCCTTTTTCTCTTCTTTCTTCTCATCCTTAGCCTGAGCGGCTCCAGCATCAGCAGCAGCTGCTGTAGCAGGGACAGCCATAGCCATTGGAGTTGCCTTTAATGATTCTTCAATGTTAACTTCACTTAGGGCTGCCACAAGTGCTTTTATCTTTACTTCATCAGGACTTGCACCAGTAGCTTTTATCACGCTCTTTACATTATCTTCAGTGATATCCTTGTTTAATTTGTGTAGTAATAATGCAGCATATACGTATTCCATTTCAAGAATGCTCTATCCATGTCCATAATATAAAACTTTCAAAATCAAAGTATCTTTGTACTTCTAGCTACCGCATACATGTGTTCCTTTAGATCTCTTTCATAAAGTGAACTCATTTTTTCCATCAAGACAGCCCTAGCCTGCATTCTTTCTTCATTGCTTGTGGCTCGTAATACGTTAGCAAAAAGTTCAGGAAGATTTTCTTTTATCCAGCCATCCAGTACGTGAAATCTTTCCTCATTAATCCACTTTGCGTCTGAAGAGTTAATATCAACGTCTTCATCAAAAATACCGGTTTCAACGTTATCAATTAACATAAATATGCAGTTATTTGGATCGGGATTTTTCAGAACCTCCTTTGGTCTTCCGTCTCCTCGTCCTGCAGAAACTTTTTCTATCAACCCTACAGGGATAATATATGATCCTTTGATTCTAGCAATTGAATCAGTAAGAGCAACAATCCTGCCTATTACCAATCTAATTCTTCCAGAATAATCTTGAGTTACAAAAGCATAATCTCCAGGCTTTAACTTATTCTTTCCAAATAACATATCAAAATGAGTTTTAATAAATTATTTATTATTTGCTGTTCAAATTTTAATATAAGATAACTCGATAGCTCATCTTGTGCCTAGGATATTTGTTGCTGGAGATATTCATAAAAAAACTGAAATTCAAAAAATTCAAAAGGACCTAATTGCTCATCTGAACCTGGATAACAAATTTCTCAAACCTGTTGGACCAGAAAATTTCCATTTTACCCTAGTGTTCTTTGGTGAAGTAGACAATTCGACTCTTGAAAAAATAGTTGCCAAAATTTCAGAAATAGAGTTTCAATCATTTGAAATACGCTATGGAACAATAGGAGCATTCCCAAATAACAACCGGGCAAAAGTCGTCTGGATAGGGTTGGATGAAAAGGCAAAACAAGCATTTAACCAATTATATAGTTTGATTATATCCAAATTGACAGATTTGGATTTAAAATTAGAAAAAGAGATAGAAAAAGAGATAATACCACACATGACATTATTTAGAACAAAGGTTACACTTAGTTTGAAATTCCAGGGTATCGAGCCTTATTCCAGTATAAGTGACAAAATAGATACAGTTTCTATAAAAAAGAGCATTACTACCCGACAAGGTCCTATATATGAGAACATAATTTCTGTGAATGGTAAATGAACAAGATAGACTCTGTCATACAACAAGCCGTAGAATCATCGGCGCCCTCAAAACCAAAACAAGTCAAATTAGAAAAAATATCTAAGGAAATTCAAAAGGAAATTGCGAACTTTAAAGACAACCGAATATCAAGAGTATTGGTTGGCGGTTCATTTGCTAAGGGCACCTGGCTTGAAAGTGATACAGACATTGACTTTTTTGTAATGATAGAACCTAGCGTTGAGCGAAATGAATTTGAAGAGCTGGGCAAATCCATTGGATACCACGCGTTACGAAAATACAAACCTTATTTGCGATACTCTGAGCATCCATATGTCGAAGGAAAAGTCGATGGAACTAGGGTGAACATTGTTCCCTGTTACAGGGTTGAAAAAAGCAAGTGGAAGAGCGCTGCGGATAGATCACCATTTCATACTGATTTTATGCAAGACAAATTAAATGATAATCTGAAAAGTCAAGTTAGAGTATTAAAAAAATTCCTAAAAGCAGTAGGAATTTACGGTTCTCAGATAGCGGTCTCGGGTTTTAGCGGATATGTTACAGAGGTACTTGTCTTAAAATATGGTTCATTCGAAGGTGTTCTAAAACTATTCTCAGAGTTTGAACCAAATCACATCATTTCCCTCTATCCTCCTGATGAAAAAATAGTTGAGAAATTTGCTAGCCCCATTATAATAATCGATCCTATTGATTCAAACAGAAACTTGGGAGCAGCAATTTCGGCAGACTGCGTAGCAAAATTTGCTTTGGCGTCAAGACAATTTTTGAAAAATCCGTCCATAGAATTTATGAGAAAATCAGGTAAATTGAAACCCAAAATCATAAAGCAGATCGAATCAAACTTGTTAATAATTGAATTTAAAATTCAAAAGAGGAGCCCTGATATCTTGTGGGGCCAGCTTAAAAGAAAATTAACCAGCATTTCTAAGATGCTATCAAATTCCAGATTTGAGATAATCAAAAAGTATTGCTACACAGATGAAGATAAGCACGCGGTGTTTATCTTTATATTTGAATATGCAAACCTCCCAAAAATTACAGTAAATAGAGGACCAGAAGTGTATCTAAAATCAGAAACAGATGCTTACATCAAAAAAAGAGGAGATAAGTCTATCATGATGTGGACTGACGGCATGAGAATTCAAAGTATTGAAGAAACAAAATCGATATCAATAAAGCAATATGCCAATGAAATAATTAAAAAAGACATACAAACAGGAAGTCGGACGGGAATAACTTTGGATCTTAAAAATGGCTATTTGATATATTTGGGAAATGAGAAGAAACGAAATAACTTTGTTGTAACTGCCATTAATCACATGATTGGCGATGGAGAATTTATTAGATAGCAAAAATAAGGAAAGCCTAAAATTTCTATTGACTTATCCTTTATTTAATCAAGGTACATTTGAAAGCAGGAAAAAAGAGTTGCTATCATTGGATATCAATGGTATTTTTTCTTCAGGTAATTTACAATTAAACAAAATTTTCATTCTAGGCAAGGGATCAGTTGGGTTGGTAACTTTGGCAAGATATAAGAGAAAATATTTTGCCTTAAAGATAAGAAGGTCTGACGCCAATAGAGAGAACATGTATGATGAAGTAGTTTACCAATCACTCGCAAACTCATCTGGAGTGGGCCCTTTTCTTGTGAATTTCTCTGAAAATTTTATCTTGATGGAATATGTAACAGGTTCAAATATTATCGACTGGTATGGTTCAGCACGAATATCAAAAAAAAGAAAGCTAAAATGCACTGCTCAAATCCTTGAGCAATGTTATCTTCTGGATATCCTGAAACTTGATCATGGTCAGCTAAATAGGCTTGATTGTCATATAATAATATCAAAGGATGACAAACCCACAATCTTGGATTTTGAAACTTCCAGTACTCAGAGGAGAGTAAGCAATATAACAAGCGCCTCACAATCTATTTTCCTAAATGGGCCAATATACGCCCAGCTTCAAAATTTAATCCCTTATGACAGAAAACATATAATGAAAAAAATAAAGAGATATAAAACTCAAATGAATCAAGAAAGTTTTGCGGACATACTCAACATGTTAAGACTCTAGTTTCTTCGCGGAACATATCATTTTAGAATTAGGAGGAATTCATTCACTTTGTGCATTAATATTCTTAAGTTAGTATCTATAATCTAATTTGATGTCTAATTCTCAAACCTTTGTGATTAAGACTCTAAAGAAAATGAATCTCAAAGGTGGAACAGTAATAGATGGATTTGCTACCACAGGAATTACTAATACTATTGCTTCTGAATGTATATTGCATTCTATTAATACCGAGTTAGTAGCAACCATAGAGTCTTCTTATTTTTCTCAACTATCAGTAGTTAGAAATTCAATCCCATATTTTCCAGTAAGGATATATGCAAATGAAGAGCTAAAAACTTCAATCTTTATTTCTGAAATAAGCATGGACCCATCATTGTACTTTTTCATTGGAACCACCATGTTAAATTGGGCCAAAGAAAATGAATCCAATCTAATAATCAGTTCAAGCAGTATTGTAAATCCGCCAGAGCAGACGAATAATACCGTTGGCTCAAAAGAATACTCAATTGCAGGCATTGGAAATACAGTTGGTGCAAGAAATAGACTGAAGGAAGCGAAAATTTCATTACTCAAAAACGGTACCATAGGAGGAATTCCAGCGGTGCTATTAAATCAAAGCTCCCAGCTTGGCATAGACACAGTAATTTTGTTGGTGAAAATCATTGAGGGAATTCCAGATTTCAGAGCTGCTGCCGAGTTATCGACAACAATAAGCAAACTTGTACCGGGCGTCTCATGCAACGTTCCACTACTACTACAGGAAGCAGAAAAAATTGAAAAGGAAATAACCAAAATAAAAACTCAAGACACTGAAAGTGAAATGAATGCCTACGGCTGAGACTCCATTACCCATTATTAATTTGCCCTCAAGGCATTTAGGTTTTTGGTTCTAATAGTTAGTAATAAACTATTTTGAATTAGTTGTAATAATCTTTATCAAGTTCTTGACAGTTGCCAAATTCAGATCAACCTGTTCTGCAATCATTTCTTCAGATATTCCCGAATCATACAAATTCCTGACACTCTCCTTTTTCTCTTGGCTAATATTCTTGACACCCAACTCGAGATCTAACTCGGCTTCACTACTTTTTATAAAGGATTGTACTTGATTAAAGACCGCGTCAATATCTATGCTACGATCTGCAGAGAATACAACAATGTGATTTTTAATTGGAATGCTGAACATAACAACCTTATCGTAAATATAGATGACTGAGTTTAGAGTACCAAGTTCGTTTTCAAATATTTTTCGTAATTCAACAATATATGCAGATTGTGAATAGCTTATTTCTGGACTCCTACCTTTGAGATGTTCATTTATTCCCTCTCTGATCACGCTTGCGTTTAGATGACCTGACTTTTCAACCAGTCCCGAAAATCTCAAGGCCGGGTTAAGCGCTAACAGTCGATTCAAGAATTCGACGTCGTTCATTGAACAAGATCTAGTAATCCAGAAATATATCAGTCTTTATGTCCTTCCACCATAGCTGTACGTTAATAGAGCTTCATTAGAACCAATAATGGTCATCTAATCTACGAAAACAAGATATTGATCTTAATAATTACTTCAACTAGATTGGCGGAAGATATTTCCTCAACGTCTACGAACACTATTCCATTTCCCACTCTTACCATAGTATACCTGGTAAATGAGGCCGAGCAATTGATTGATGAGATAAGTCAAAAGTATAACAATATCACTGTAGAAGATTGTAACGGATTCTTCAACGATGGTGTTAAAAGAGACTACAAAAAAATAACAATCTGGAGTCAGGGGATCGATAGCCTCTGGTTTAATGCCTTGATAGCCAGGATAAAAGAAATTGCAAACGTAGACTCAGTCCCCATTGTATCCGGGGGAATAATGTACTCGGTATAGTTGATTACTTGCAACAAAACTTTGTCTATGTTAGGGAAAATTATCTAAACACCTTAGAACGGAAGTATCTGCTACGATCAGAATTCAATCTACTTTTGTTTTGAATCTGGCTTGATATCAATCAATATTCTATTTCCCACACCAGGGCTTCCGATATTCTCATACTTTTTTCTTGGCATGTTTATCTGTACAACAGTCTTTGGATAAGTCTTGATAGCCGTTTGTGGCTGAGATCGCAGAATTGCTTCTAGTATAGGCTTTATTTGCTTTTTTACTTCATCGTCTGATATCGACCTATCAATAGCTTCTAACATTAGTTGCTGTTGTGATACGGATTCAAGCTCGATATCTTCAATCAGAGACAAAGTAATGTTAATACCATTGTCTGAGAGTTGTGTTATTATGTATTTGATTTGAGTATCTTCCAATTCTGAAGAATAGTAATTTTGTTTGCTT
The DNA here is from genome assembly GCA_035640315.1 of Nitrososphaeraceae archaeon. Lineage (GTDB taxonomy): Archaea > Thermoproteota > Nitrososphaeria > Nitrososphaerales > Nitrososphaeraceae > TA-21. The sequence goes on along the minus strand of DASQWJ010000190.1, from coordinate 1,103 downwards.
ATTATTTTTTGCCAATCATTCTCAATCTTAGCTTGTGCGTGCCGTGCCCGCACTTATCCACAAGACATATTAAATTTATTGTGTATTTATAGAGCATTTAAAATGAAATACAGAAGCAGGACAGACATTTTTGCGTCAATTTTACAATCTGCAAATGATCCAAAAGGAGTCGGGATAACCACCATAATGTATAAATCATTTCTCTCTCATTATCAACTCAAAAAATATTTATCCATAATGTTAGAAAATGGTTTATTAATACTAGAAGAAGATGAGCATCTTTACAAGATTACTGAAAAAGGTCTAAGATTTTTGCAGCTTTTTTCAAACATAAACGAACTTATTGATACTACAAAAGAATACAACATCTAATTATGTTTTGTTCCACAAAAGGTAAAGGTAAAGTTTGATATTAGTTCTTGATCTTGATTTAAGCATGCCTGATGGCTATTGCTTAAAGGTGCAGTATTTTTGATCGGGTAAATGTTGAATATTCAAATTTTCTATCCCAAATAGAATAGGCCTGTGAAAAATATTGTTTGTTGTTTTCAGTTTCAGAAAAAGAGAATCAAGAAAGTTAGCCCGGCCCAGATTCGAACTGGGGTCAAAGGCTCCAAAGGCCTCTATGCTTGGCCACTACATTCAGCGAATTTAAAAATTCTCTACCGGGCTGCCGGACATTTTTTTATCGAATATCTGATTTATATGAGTGTCGGCAAAAGACCACTGGTTTTAACCATTGGATGAATGTCGCTCTTGTTATTGAATGAATTTTTTAATCACCTCGTTAGAAACAATACATGCTGTTCCAACATTATATGATGGTAACCAAAGAAAATCACGTCACTATTGTTTTGAATTCAGGAAAACTTTTGAATAATCTTAAACTAGTTATACCGTTGAATATTTTAATCATAGAAATTGGAGACTCAAAGGCATTAGATTCGGCGGACAAATGAATATGTTCCCTTTAGTCTCTGCTATTGTGTATAGCTATTCTTCAAGAAGCTCTTTAATTTTACCTACCAGAATTGATTTTCTATTTGGACACCAAACAAGATAATAATTTAATGTTGTAGATTGCTGAACCGAAGTACTTTTAC
>DASQWJ010000189.1:0-18611 GCA_035640315.1 Nitrososphaeraceae archaeon | reverse complement strand
TTATTACAAAATGAGGTTAAAGGAAGAGGATACTTTTCTTGTAGTATGGACGACAATGCCATTTACATTGGTAACGGATGAATTAATTGGTGTTAATCCAGACGCAGATTATGCATATGTTTCAATTAAGGGCGAAAAATGGATTGTAGGACATGACCGACTAAATGATTTGATGACAGAATTTAGAATTCAAGATTTTACTGTTGAAAGGATCATAAAGGGATCAGAATTAGATGGAAAAAAATATGTTCATCCATTATTAGCAATTATACCTGGACTTAAGGAACTTAGTGATGACAATAAGATACATTTTGTAGTAGCTGAGAATTTCGTTGATGCTAGCACTGGTAGTGGAATTGTTCATTTATCCCCCGCAAACGGTCAGGATGATTTCGACATCGCTGTCAAGCGAAATGTTCCAATTTTTGTACCAATAAATGATAAAGTGGAATTTACAGACAAGGCAGGTATCTTTAGTGGAAAATTTGTACGCGATGCCGATACTTTAGTTGTTGAAAAAATGAAGGAAACAGATGCATACGTAAGGTTGGGGAGAATTAAACATCAGTACCCAACTTGTTGGCGTTCAAACCACAAGGTTGTCTGGCTTGCAAGGCGTGAATTCTTTTACATGATCGATAAACTCGAAAACAAGCCCATGAACGCTGTCTCAAGTGTAAATTTCTTTTTTGATTCTCCAAAAAATAGATTTGTAGAAATAATTAAAGAACAGGTACCTTGGTGCATATCGCGAGAAAGGGTATGGGGGACGCCACTCCCAATATGGACATGTGTCCAATGTGGTATGAAGGAGCCTCTCTTTTCTAGGAACGAAATTATCAAAAGGGCTTCAAAGTTGCCCGACGGAGAAAATTTTGAATTGCATCGGCCCTGGATTGATAACATAGTGATTAATTGTTCAAAATGTAACATCGCCATGATAAGAGAACAATTCGTACTTGACACCTGGCACAACAGCGGTGCTTCGCCTTACGCGGGATTCTCAGATGAAGAGTACAAGAATCTGGTACCTGCTGAATTTCTTACCGAAGGAATAGATCAGACGAGAGGTTGGGCGTACACATTGTTGATGGAAAATGTAATAGTGCAGAACAAGGGACAGTCTCCTTTTGAATCGTTTCTGTTTCAAGGACATATATTGGACGAGAAGGGAAATAAGATGAGTAAGAGTCTAGGCAATGTATTGGATGCCAATAAGCTTTTGACTGAAAATTCAGTTGATGCTATTAGATACTACTTCATGTGGAAATCATCGCCTATTGAATCTTTAAGTTTCAGTCTTAGCGAAATGGGATCGCGACCTTATCAGGTACTGAGTACCCTGTATTACCTACATGTATACTTGATTCAAAATAGTACATATGATCGGTTTGATTCCAAAAATATTGTTCTAGATTCTTTCACAAAAAGTAAGTACTTTACCATAATTGAAGAATGGATTCTATCCAAATTACAATCGTTAATTAATAATATAACGTTATCGCTTGACACATGTAGGTTTAATGAAGGCGCAAAGGATTTAGAAGAATTCATAATCAATACTCTGAGTCAAACGTATGTCCCTATGACCAGGGATGATTTGTGGGATGACAGTACGGACACATTAGAGAGAAGAAATGTGATATATTCTGTACTTGGGTATGCGCTGTACATGATTGACGTCCTCCTTCATTCTTACAGTCCTTTCATTACTAATTACTTGTATCTAATATGCTTCAAACACAAGGAAGACATACTTCTAGAATCGTGGCCAAAATTTGTTCCACACTTTGTGAATACAGAAGTCGAAAATACCATAGACAAATCAAAGCAAGTCGTTTCATTGGTTAATTCGGCAAGAATGAAGGCAAAATTTAAGAGAAGATGGCCCATTAATCGAGTCGTCATTTGCACTGAAGATAGAAATCTTTCCGAATCGAATGAATTATCTGAGATATTAAAAAAGCAACTCAATACAATGTCTATTGATTTCAAAATAGTGAACTTTACCAATTACCTGGAAAGGCTTAATTTTCTATATGGGGAGAACCTTGTTAACCTGAATGCAAAGCTTAGAGTAAATAAAGTAGCTCCCAAATTAAAGACCGATCTAAAAAATGCTTTACAATCATTTGATCAAGTTGACGTAAATGATTTATTTGCCCAGTTTATTACTAAGGGCAGTTTCGATCTAAAATTCTTGTCCGGTAAAATAAAATTGACAACAGACGAAGTGGAATTTTCATATGCAGGAAAAGAACCATATATAATGATGGAATCTGAACAGGAAAAAATAGTTGTGTTTATTGACACTACTAGGAGTAATGAGTTGATATCTATGGGACTTATGAAAGATATTGCTAGAAATATTCAACAATTGAGAAAGGAAAGGGGATTTGTTCCTACTGAAATCCTTTCCACCGCATATGTTTCGGGGCTGGACTCAGACGACTTATTGTCCCTCGAAAGTTTGAAAAGCGAGTTAGCTTATTACGTAAGAGTAAAACAAGTAGTCATGAGTTCCAACAAATTAGACAATGTCGTTTACAAAGATATTGAAATAGACGGGAAAAAAATAATCATATCTGTACAGTAGTACATAATGTTCTCAAAACTGGTAATATTGGAAATTGCTGACTTGAATATTACTCCATTATTCATAGGTCCTTATACTCTGACAGAGCTCTATCAATAGTTAGAGACTTGCTTGATTTTTTAGAAATTACATCACATACTAGAACCATATATTAGTAATCAATATTATGATTAGTACTGAGGTTGCCGAGATTTTCAATATTGTTAGAAGCAATGGAATTTCGAATTAACTGATAACTGCTATCATGACAATTACAAGAACAGAAATTCTTCAATACATCATCCTCCATTATCAATCCTTTGCAATCGCCATGATTATTACAAATACACATTGACGATTTAGCCAATAATTGCATATCATTGCAACTATTGTATATTTTTTACTATAAATAATATGACAATAATTAAATTATGCTCTTTCATTGTTTTTTTGTGGAAGTTTACTCTGAAAAACGGCCATGGGGTTCATTTGAAAAGTTTAACGAGAACGAACGATGCACCGTAAAATTACTGTACATAAAACCCGGCTCGCGATTAAGCCTTCAATATCATAACAAAAGAAAGGAATTTTGGAAAATAATTAAGGGATCCGGCACTGTAGAAGTTCAAGACAAGAAATCAATTCTAAGTGAAGGAGATAATATCATTATCCCATCTGGAGCAAAGCACAGAATTCAGGCTAGCAATTCTGGTTGTACTGTTTTGGAAATTTCATATGGAAGCTTTGATGAAGATGATATTGTAAGGATTGAAGACGACTATGACCGGGTTTAGAAATTAATGACCTACCTTATCTTCTACCTAGTATCTCGACTAGTAACCGGCGGCATAGAATTCCTAGGATTTGTCCCTCTGTATTTAACGAAATACAAATAAAGCCCTATTATCGCTTTTAATCTAATGAGCGCAAGTAAGAAACCCCACATGAATCTTGTAGTAGTGGGACACGTTGATAATGGTAAATCGACTATTGTAGGTCATTTGTTGGTAGATATGGGAGTAATTGATCAAAGAACTATAGACTCATTTGCCAAGGAATCAGAAGAAACTGGAAAAGGTGATACTTTCAAGTACGCATGGGTACTAGATAGCATAAAGGATGAACGAGAAAGAGGAATTACAATAGATCTAGCATTTCAGAAGTTTGAAACTTCTAAGTATTTTTACACCTTGATTGATGCACCTGGACATAGAGATTTTATTAAAAATATGATTACTGGAGCATCAGAAGCAGATGTCGCCATTCTTGTGGTGTCTGTCAAGCCCGGTGAGACTGAGGCTGCTACCGATCCTGGTGGACAGGCAAGAGAACACGCATTTTTGTCGAGGACACTCGGTGTTGGTCAAATTGTTGTTGCCTTGAATAAAATGGATGATTCGGGATATTCAGAAGCGCGATATAACGAGGTCAAGGAAACTGTCGAAAAAATGTTAAAGTTAGTGGGCTATAATGTTGCTAAAATAAGCTTCATACCTGTTTCTGGATGGAAAGGAGATAACTTGGTCAAGAAATCAGAAAATATGCCGTGGTATAAGGGGCCTACTTTAGCTGAAACGCTTGATCTGTTTGAACCTCCGGAAAAACCTTTAGGAAAGCCACTTAGGATACCAATACAGGATGTTTATTCCATTACAGGAGTTGGTACAGTGCCAGTAGGAAGAGTTGAAACCGGTGTTCTTAAGGCCAACGAAAAGGTCATTGTAATGCCTTCGGGCGTAACCGGAGAAGTAAAATCCATTGAGACTCATCATACCCAAATGGAATCTGCAGAGTCTGGTGATAATATTGGATTTAACCTTAGAGGTGTGGACAAGAAATCAATTAAGCGAGGAGATGTGATTGGACCTGTCGATAATCCGCCCAACGCTGCAAGGGAATTTGAGGCGCAAATAATCATTATCCATCATCCTACAGCAATGGCTCCTGGCTATACTCCAGTGCTTCATGCTCATACTGCACAGGTTGCAGCTACGTTATCTGAATTTGTGGCAAAAATCGATCCAAAAACAGGTGGTGCGGTAGAAGAAAAACCAAAGTTTCTAAAGACTGGTGACGCAGCAATAGTGCGAATCAAACCTGTAAGACCATTGGCAATAGAAACATTCAAAGAATTTCCAGAAATTGGTAGGTTTGCGTTAAGAGACATGGGAACAACAATAGCTGCTGGCGTTGTCAAGTCTATTGTGGAAAAATACGACCCAAGTTCCAAAAAGTGAGTCCTACTAATGACTCAGGAAGCCCGAATTAAATTAACCAGTACCAATCTTGTTATGCTAGAAAATGTATGCCATGAAATAAAGGGAATCGGCGAAAAAAATGGGATCAAGTTTAGAGGACCACACCCACTCCCAACTAAAAAAATGAAGGTAGTTACAAGAAAATCTCCTTGCGGGCAAGGAACCAATACTTGGGACAAATACGAACTACGTATTCACAGACGTGTCATAGATTTGGGTGCAGATGATAGATCTATAAGACAACTAATGCGATTAAAAATTCCCGACGACGTTTATATCGAAGTTTCTTTAACTTGACGATATCAAGTTTTTATTCAATTAATTTATACATCTTTGATTAATTTAGCGTATGAATTTTCCGGAACAACCAAATTAGCAAATCCTTTTGGATTGAATATCTTTGCAAGTATCTCTATGCCAGTAATCACTCTTGGGCTGGGTCTACTAAAATAAGACATAGCATCTACTGCAAAAACCATGTCATTTTTGACAGCTCTTAAGGAGTTCCAATCTTCGTTACTCCTTAGAGAAACATACTCACTAAGTACCCTGTCAAGGGTAAATCCGCATGGTAGCAGAATCAATATGTCAGGATCAAATTGAGTAATTTGTGAGAACTCTATTTTACGCGATCGTTTTCCAGTGTTACTGACACCATTAGTGCCTCCTGCAAGCTGGACCATTTGTGGAACCCAATGGCCGGCTATGTAAAACGGATCTAACCATTCCATACAAATTACATTTGGATTTTTATCCTTTTTTGTGCTGGCAACATGCTCAATTCTATTCTGTAGGGATGACTTGATTTGTAATCCCTCATCCTCCTTTCCAACACTTTTGGCTACATCGACTATGTTTTGAACCACGTCTTCAACTGTGTGCGGATCTAGCACGAGGGTGTCTGGTGTATAACCTAAGAACCGAACGACTTTCTCCATTTCCCTATTGTGAGGTGAACACACGTCGCAGATTCCTTGTGATATGACAAGATCTGGCTGTATCTCCTTTAACAAATCGAAATTTATTGTAAAGTATTCATCTTGTAATTTTGCGAGTTCTTGAATTTTTTCTTCTATTTGCAGACTTGTCATTGATTCTGAATCAAAGACTGATTTTATTATCTGAGGTTTGCTCCTAGCTTCAAAAGGAAAATTACATTGATGAGTAACGCCGTATAACAAATGCTGACATCCCAACAAATATAGAATCTCTGTGGCACTTGGTAGAAAGGAAACGATACGATTAACCAATAATAACTGTGATATTCTTAATTATATTAAAGAGCTTTCATCAATGACAGTAGTCAAATATCACTACATTTCCACATTGACTACACATGAAATCAAATGCATCAATATTTTAATAATGGAATGTCAAGATATCTGTGTTGGGTCATGAGTAAATTCACGATAACTAACAGAATGGATCAAAGTGAAATAGATAGGCGTACTAAAAATCTTTTAGATTTATTTAGAAAGAATTTTCTCGATAGTAAGAGCGATGACTTTGTTTCTGATGCTTTGTCAAACATGATTGTGTGTAATACTATTTACGCGAAAATTTTTGACGGGTATTTGATACTTGCTGAAAAGAGAAAAATACCGCAGGAAATGACTGATGGCTTTGTCAAGTGGGCTTCTGATCAATTGGACGAACTTAAGATCAAGTTAACTGAAAAATACCAAAAGACCGATATGAGATAATAATTACAACAATACTACTTGATTCTAAAAGTTGAGGCCAAGGTGGTCGTATTTCAGGATCAAACCTGGTCTTATTTTTCTTTTTTTGGGTTCAAGTGTAACACAAACACCTTCCTGGAAATGATTGAATAGAAAAGTCTATATGATTACTATAATGGATTTTTCATATGAATAAACCTCTGCTTTTGCTAACGTTGGCAAGTATCTTAATATTCTCAAGTGTAATTTTTCATGTCGAAAAATTACTAATTTTCGCACAAACAGAAGATGAAAAAAATTCTACCCTAGTTTCAATTAGCAAAATCTTCAAAGACGTACAAGGATCAGTGGTACAAATAACTCGTGAAAATCAACCTACATCTAATGATGGTCCTAGCGATGAAAATGTTACCAGTTTAGGATCCGGATTTGTATTTGATAAACAGGGGCGAATAATTACTAATCATCATGTAGTTAGCGACTCAAAGAGTGTAGATGTTACTTTCATTGATGGTAATAGATACGTAGCATCCGTTATTGGAAGTGATCCTTTTAATGATATAGCGGTAATTGATATCACACAAAATATATCACAGAAACTTAACCCATTGAGACTTGGTAATTCATCAGCAGTTGAGGTGGGAGATCAAGTTATTGCTATTGGAAACCCGTACGGACTTGCTGGCTCAATGAGCGTTGGCATAGTAAGTCAGAAGGGACGGTTAATTTCTACTGAAGGGTCAGCATTCAGTATTCCAAGTGTTATCCAAACAGATGCGTTAATTAACCCTGGTAACTCTGGCGGACCTCTCATCGATGATAATGAAGAAGTAATCGGAATGAATACTGCGGGCGTACTTTCAGATTCAGGTAGCTTTTCTGGTATTGGTTTAGCGGTCCCTTCAAACACCATTTCTAAAATAGTACCGGTACTTATAAGCAAAGGAAATTACACGCATCCATGGCTTGGAATTTCTGCCAGCACCCTTACCTCAAAACTGACAGAAAATTTTGAAAATTTGACTAGAGATTTCAAGGGGGTGTATGTCGAATCAATAATTAAGGATGGACCTGCTGATAAAGCTGGACTTCAGGGAAGTACTACTGATCAATATGGCGATAAGCATGGCAATGATATCATCACTGCTGTTGATAATCATAATGTTACTTACATGGAAGATTTGGTATCTTATTTGGATGAAAACAAGCAACCAGGTCAAAAATTGAACCTTACTGTATTTAGAAACCACACCTTCACCGATCTTAGCGTAATGTTGGGAGATCGTAGCAATAGTACTAAAACAGAAAAAGAAAAAGACCCGTACAGTTGACCATACTAAACTCGTAATTAAACCCACAAATGCCCCATCCAGTTTGGGACAACCTATAAGTTTGCTTTGAATTGTTTATGAATTCATAAAGAACTGAAGTCCAATACTTACGATATACATTACCAAAAGTATGAATCCTGTCTTTAAGCCAATTTCTTTTTTGAATAATAGTCCCACTGCTATCAGTGTGACTCCCGTGGCCAATATCATTTGGTGCGACAAAATCTCCGTTCGATCTATCACCGCACCGAATCCACTATGATACATTGCTCCAAATACAGCAAATGCGAGCAACAATGTATTGTTTAAGATTTTTGAACCAAGTACGTTGGCAATTGCAATCGATGTTCCCTGTGCTCCCTTTCTTGCTAGTAGCATTAAAGAGATTTTTTCAGGCATTTCACCCGCAATTGGACTTATTACCACTGAGAGGATTACAGCTGAAACTCCTATTTCGACTGAAACATGCTCCAATGACTCAATAAATGGTTCTGCTCCTAAGAAGATACCGATTGTTCCTATCATGAAGATTATTCCTGATTTTACTAACTGTTTTTGATTGGTGGGAAGACTAATATTTTCAGAAGGATTGCTGTACTCTTCGATAATCTTCCCTCTGTCTTTCTTTTTTTCGAGTCTCATTTCATAAAATGCAACAAATACATAAAATAGAAACAGAACAGTAAACACTATCCCGTCAATAACGTGGTATCCATCGATAAATAGGACCGCGCTTATTATCGCCGTAATTACGAGAAAAATCTTGTCAAGCTTAAATGAGCCGACTTCTATTTTTTTGATCGGTTTTTTAGAAAGACGTGTAGTTGCAATTAACAGCATTATCGCCAAACCCAATGTCATCATGAGTACATTGCTTCCCAAACCTGCTCCGAGAGCTATTCCATAAGAGCCGTCCGATGCTGCATATGCAACTATAGCAATTTCAGGAAGTGTAGTTGCTATGCTAAGCAGAGTTCGTCCTACGAACCTTGCGCCAAACCTAGTAGCTAGATGTTCAGCACCATATGAGAGTAACCAGCTTGCAAATGTTAATTCTCCCAACCAAATTAACATGATAAGAATATTATTGGCTTCCAAACAAGATGTGACTACTTAATTTACAGAATATAAATCATAATAAGATTAAGTGCAGTATGCTGGGGCAATGTTGTAAACTTATAATGAATTGCTAATTTTTTTAAAGAAATATTAAGATGAATTTTTGCTCCAGACTAAATCAATTTTATCAAGTTATAGGTACGTTAGTCATATTGGATATAGGTATCCTAATTTTTAGAACACCATTTGTATAATCTGCCTTGCTTTTTGCATTGTCATCCTCAGGGATAGAATACGGAAGTGGAATCTTCTTCTCGATCCTACTTGGGCGCTGACTAAAGTGAATTGTATGCGACTCCATTTCAACAACTCTCTTTGCCCTCAATGTAAGAATATCTTTTGAAATATTCACATGAATATCCTTCTTCTGAAATCCAGGAAGGTCCACTATGATCACTAGTTCCGTACCTTCTTCATAAATATCAACGGGAGGTAAAACAAACTCATAAAATTCTCTAGAACGATTGCCGATTTCCTTCATTATTTCCTTTGCGACATAACGACTTACACCCATATCCTATCTGTCGCTTTCTTTCTATAAATTCTTTATTTTCTAATGGGAATGAATGAGCAGTTTGACATGAAACATTTGAGCTTACCACGTTCATGTTATGGTCTTTTGAAAATACGAAAATACTGGGACAATTATTAATCTGCAATCATGATTGCGTGATATCCAGAACTACACTCAGGACAACAGGCATGGTCGCATAAACATTCTATGCAGTATTTATGGGCATCATAAAAGGTACATATACTATCAGAATGGAGACAGTTCTCACAAATCACGAACTTTCTACATGGATTTGAATCTAATCTATCCACAATCTCACTTCCGCCAATTCATATATTAAGCTTTATAGTTTCACTTCAGAATTCTAATTTTGACATATGGATATCTAATTTGATTATGGCTGGGGCAATGCAAATATGCAGATTTCCTGGCATTTAATAAGAAATAAAAACAATGCAATTTGCAATTCAACAGTCAATGAATTGCTATGTTCCGACAATTGACAGGATGGCCGGGATTGAATTATACGCCACACGTTTCGAAGGAATAGGGGGATCGATAAAGGTAAAAAACGAGGATTTTAAGGTTGTTGAATTGCTATCCCAATCAATTTTAAAGGACATTTCTAAACATCCTGACAAATCGTACAGATTTCCATTATTGTTGCTAAACAAGAAAGGATTGGATTCTAATCATGCTATTATGGAGGTATTCAATGAACTAGGAACAAGAATTAGAGTTTTGGGAATTAAGGATGCAAAAGCTGTTACTATGCAATACGCTACCTGTGAGAGCAACAAGTTCAAGTTAGGTAGAACTAAACATACTACTTTGTCACTGTCTGGATATACAAAACATTCTATAAAGAAATCCCATATTATAGGTAACCGATTTGAGATACGCATCACAAATCCCTCTAGAACTGATATTTCTGATTTTATTACCGAAATAGCAAATATTCCAAATTATTATGGACTCCAGCGATTCGGCAGCGAAAGACTTGTTACTCATCTAGTCGGAAGAGAAATTGTCAGAAGAAATTTTCAAAAAGCAGTAGAAATATTTTTGTGCTATACTACGGAATACGATACTCAATTTAGTAAGGAGATTAGGGAAAAATGCAGAGACCCAAAAAATTATAGGCTTGTATTAAAGATAATTCCAAAAGGAATGGATCTGGAACGCAATTTGTTAAGATCACTTGCTAACGGCACGGATTACATCGGTGCATTAAGATCTATCCCCATAAATATAAGACGTTTATTCGTTCGTGCTTATCAGGCGTTTATCTTTAACAGATGTTTGAGCGATCTGATAAGAAATGGGGAATCGATTACAAAGTGTACCAGGAATGATTTCTGTTTCAGGTTAGAGAATAGACTGACATTGGGAAAACTAATGAAGTATCCAGACAAAGATAGTACAAAATTAGTACCTGCAATGCATTTACCCGGTTATTCATTCAAATCAACTGATGGTCGAATTGAAAGTAAATTATCTGTCCTACTAAAAGAGGAGAACATAACACCAAAGGACTTCTATTTAAAAGAGATGCAGGAATTGAGTATAGAAGGAGGATTTAGACAATTACCACTAATGGTAAATGATTTTTCTTATTCAGGTAATCTTGCGGTAAATTTCGAAATACCAGTAGGTTCATACGCGACAATCTTGTTGCGCGAAATGATGAAGCCTACCAACCCGACAAAATCTGGCTTTTAAGCGAATTGTGCAGAGTGATTGACGTCCAAGTCCTGAGTCGAATCCTGTAATAATGGATAGATGCCTTAAAATTATCTGTGCAGTATAAATATGACTTTTTGGCATTGAGAAACCATGCTGGGAAGTAGGGATTTTCATAAGATAATAGAAGACGGACTTATCAAGGCTTCAAAAGAACTTGCGTTGGAGCATCAAGCAAGTGGAATACATGTATCTGAAATTACACGTTGCAGTAGATTATCCTATTTTGAAAGGGTGGATCCTTTCGAAGATGAATCTTCCAATGCACTACAAAAGATACTCAAGGGATCTGTTAGAAAGTTGTTAAATGGAAAAACTAGAGAATACAAGATTGATGATCTTACAATTTATGCCACTATTGACTTAATGGTATCTAATGATATGATAGTTAATCTTGTACCGGTTTCAAAACTACCGGATTATCCTCATCCAAATGATTTACTTTATGCTAACGCATGTATGTTTATTTTCGAAAGCCAAGGCGGTTTCATAGTCTACTTTACCCCCGATGGCAAATTTGTTGAATTTAGTGTTTTAGAGAGTAAGAGGATGTTTGAACAGGTCGTAAGGAGAGCTCGAATTTTACATCTTTTGCTTAAGGAAAAAAAGACTCCAGTTGTAGAGCCAAGTGAGTTGTGCTTTTCATGCAAGTACTATCAAAGATGTTTTGGACAACAAAAGGAATCAGAACATTTGCTAGATATACTAGGAATTGGAAAGAAAAAATAGGGTCAGGTTACCGGTTTTTGCTGTTTTGATTCCTGGACAAGTTTATTGATCCTTTTTGTTCTAACTCCAAACAAGATTCCAGTGAATATTACAAAAACACCTGCCGCAATTCCATACGTCATAATTAAATCCGACATACCTCCATAGATTTATTTCATTTACATTTAATTTTTTCTAAAAAATTCATGGAGTTGACGGCCGCGTATAATTTATGTTGAACGTTTGTTCACCGCCGGTGGATTGGAAGCTACCTGTCTGCTTGAAGAAATAACTTCCATTAACCAGAAATTTTGAGATCTCATTATTTTCTGAAATTTGCGACAGATTTAGATTGTTATTATTCTCGATTATTCTCTTGTCCTTTAGAATAAGTGTGCCGTTTCCAATAATCGGAAATATGCTATCTTGAGAGTCTACAAAGCCCTCGGGTCGATTGCCAATATCTCCTGAAATAATTCTTGTAGAATTACTGTAGACATTGTATGAAATGGACTCGAGAATGATTGTTCCCTTGTTTGGGTTAAAAACATTAAAGATAATAGAAAAATTTCCGGTATTACCATCCATAATTTTTGCCGAGATATCCTTGATTGATAACTCCGGTGGCAGTGAGTCTCTAATTGCATCCTGATTGAAAATACTGGCCTCTGTGAAATTCATATTGGCTATACCTAATCTTGAAATATCATTGGTTAGAAAATTGGAACTTGAAACCGCAAAATAAATAATAATTGCTATGACTGCAACTATGATTCCAGTTGCAATAATCTTTTTTCCCATTGTCCTAAAGATATCTATAATCAAAAGATTATTTTAGTCTATTTGTTCTTTGTAGAATCGACTAAGTTAATCTTCATTCCAATTATTTGTGTGGACTAAGATTATATTTACGACCCAACAAACCCAGATCATGTTTATCGGGGCAAGAAGAGCGGTCCTCATTGCTGCTATCGGTGCAATCGTCGCTTTTATTGTATTATTTCCGGCTATTCCTGACTTGCTTAGAGGAGGTAGCGAATTACGAGATGTAACAGTCAATGTTAAGAATATTGTAGTGGAAAACACAAGTAACGTCAACAATACCATTCCCTTGACAGTAACTTTTGAGATACTCAACAGGGATGTTAAAGCACTATCGACATCCAAGATAGAGTATTCAGTTGATGCAAACAATACTCATTTGGGTAATGGGTTGCTTTCATATGAAGACATACCTCCAAACGGAAGACCTCAGTTATATCCAAATTCTCCCACAACTCTGGAGTCAACATTTCTGCTTACACGAACAAGTTCCAACTCTGAATTATTTGACAAGATAAATAATGCCAGGTTCGCATCAAATTTCACAGAATGGAATATTAACGGAACAGCTCAGATAGATTCTGCATTTACGATATATCCAGTACCGTTCAGCAGTAATCTAAAATAAAAGACCTTGGAATTCTATTTTTCGTTTTTCATGTAGCCTTTTTCAAATCCAGCCACAATCCATTCTTCTAACCAGACACACTTTGCTGGACTATATTGACTGGCCTCATCCTCAGAAGAACACGAATGTTGATAAGCACAGCTAAAACATGGAGCTCCTTCAACACATTCGATTTGTATAGGTTTTCTGTTGTATTCGGCAATGGCCGATTTCTTTACAATTAGTTTGTATGTCCATCTGCCCTTATGTAATACTTTTTCGCGTGAGATAAGAGACTGCTTCTCGAGATTTCCTGCTAATCTAGAACCGTCCCTGCTATCTAGTGAAAATTCTTTACAGATTTCGGTTTGGAAAACCCCGTCTTCACCACTCTTCAATATTGCCTGAAAAACCTGTTCAAATAATTCATGCTTATTTTTATACATACTTCTCGGAAGATTAACAATTTGAGACAAAAGATAGATTTGTATCAAGCTAATAATATAAAAATCTTGGCATTATCTATTCAATTCTTAGACAATATTGAGGGATATTGACATTTGGCCTTGGTAATTAGAAATTTCTAAATCTGGATCTGCATGTTGAGATTGAAGCTTGCCTCAAATATCAGAAACGTTTCGCAAATTGAAAACGATTCGAATATTTGCACTTGCAGATTTTTAATTCGAGAATTAACAAATACACAATAAAATTTTTTAAAGAAAACTGCGGTCACCGGGATTTGAATTCCCGCTCTAATTATTTAGAGTCCCGGGTTGCGGGCTTTCTTCTCCATCAATTGGATTGGAAGGCCAGTGTCCTAACCAAACTAGACGATGACCGCATATCTTTTATGCGATGATAATCTGGATATTAAATCTTATGAAGATTGTCGTTTCTTATTTTCTGGAAAAATATAATTCAAGAGCATATCCACCATTTTGTTTTTTCCTTTTTCCTTGACATTGGTGAATCTCTTGTTCAGCTTTTCTTTTTTTGCATCTTCTTCGACAATCTCATTTGATCTCTTGTCAAACGCGCCCTCAAATTGAATCTTGTAGCCTTTGTAACCTGCAACAACCTTATCAAAAATGTCTTTTTGTTGGTAGGATGAAACAAAATAAATCACAGGAGGATTAGGCCTCTTCTTTATTTCGTCCATCAAGACCGAGAATAAATGTCCTATGTTGTTGTAAGAATTTACTACTATCTTTGATTTTTCGACACCATTTTCTAACAATTGATTTTTAATGATATTACCTTCCTCATTGCTTGCTGCAATGTTGACTAGAGTATCAGACTTGTCAGGCTTGGAATTCATAATTCGCTCATATATTCTAGTACATACTGATATTCTTTCCATGATGTGCGGAGGCAATTTATTATTTGATTCTAGCTTTGCAAAATTACAGTATAGCACAATTACGTTTCCAGAAAGAAATCTATTTTCTGACATGGTGAATTAGAATAATACTTGGAAATAAATTTTTTACCAACCTGACTTCTTTGGAGAGTTTAACTGTCTTTCTAGCTCATCTAATCTTTGTATAGCATCCTGGTTTTGTCTAACTTCGGAATACGATGCATCATTTCTTATCTTGTTCATCAGATCTGCTACTTCCTCTGCAGTTACTCCGTGCTTTATGTCATATTCTATCTGTTTGGAGCAACTTGAAACAGTACTATATTTTTTAAAATTTCGTTTTTCAAATGATGATGCATCGGGAGAAATTCCCTTCATGTAACGCAGAATAACTTTCTCAACATGTTCAAGATGCCACTCTCTCATTGCAAAATTGTTAGGTTTCATGGCACGTACTCTGTGATATGTGAATAATAGGTATTTAATCTATTATACAATTTTAAGATCCAATAAACAAAATACTAATTATAGATTGTACCAGCAGAATTACAACGTTCTCTACAGATAGTCTGAAAGTTTAATTTTATCTTGATTTGGTATTTTTGCAATTTCAAATCTTTCCTTTGATTTTAAGAGAGTGGCTGTTGCGTCTATCCCAATTTTTGTGGTTATGAGATTTTTCTGATCGCTGGAGGGATCCAAACTAGAGCCCTTTGAATTTGGTATAATCAACAAGTCCTTATCAGCTTGGCATCTAGTAGAGATCGCATATTCAACCTCTGTTGGATTAGTAGGATCTATGTCTTCATCAACTACTATTGAAATTTTTAAAGAGGGATGTCCTGCAAAAGCTGCGACTATTGCATTTTTTGGCTCCCCTTCCAATTTTTTATTTATTTGAATAACGGCAACTAGCCAGTTACTTCCTCCATCTGTCAAGTGAACTGCTTTTGTACCAGATACCACGTCCTTGACGCTCTGGAATAGTTTAGATTCTATCGGAAGCCCCATCAATAATCTGTGCTCTCCATATCCAGGAAGTATGTCATGATAAATAGGATTAGCAGTTAAGTAAATCTTGTCCAATTCAAAAATAGGCTGCTTACGTCTGATATCATAAGTTCTTAGCATTTCAACCATTTGTTCTTCTGCTGTTTCATCCGAAAGTATCCTTCCTTCCAAGAGTATCTCGGAGTGTTTTGGAATGTGGAGACCATTACCAGGTGATTGGATCAAGGACAATTTATCATTCAGAAGGGAATTTGCCATATTCAGTTCATTTTCTCCATAAGGAGCTTGATAAGCTGCCGAAACGGATACAGCAGGATGAGCTCCTACAATAATCGAAACAGGTAAATCGTCACCATGTTCCTTTGCACTAGTAAAACACTTGTGAAGATGTCTTCCCTCTACCATTCTTATTGCCATCCTTTTTTTATCTATTCTCAATAAGCGATGTGTTGACAAGTTCTGATACCCAGTTTCACTGTCTCTGGCAAAAACCAGAGACGACGTTATGAACGCTCCTGAATCTTTTTCAAAATGTGTAATTATTGGCAAGTCGTACAGACTCCTTGAATTCTTTTTCCAAACATTTCCCTTTTCGATATTTGTTTTTTCATGTTTGTTCCTTATTGCATCTTTAATCCTCTCTTGTATCATATTTTCATTTTTTGCGTTAATTGAAAGTGCGATTCTATGTCTTGTGCCTAAAACATTTGCGGCTACTTTTATGCTGCTGCCTTTAACTGATTCAAAAAGGACTGCCTTACCCTTGTCCAACTTGCTTACAATTCCAGCGAGTTCAAATTTGGGATTTACGGATTTTCTTATTCTTACTAACTGGTCTACTGCTTCTAATCCATTTAGAAAATCAGAAAAACCAATAACCTTGTTGAATTCAAACCTGGATTTCATCTTTGATCACTAGCTTTTACTTCCAATAATTTTAACACTTCATTCATTATCTCCTGCATTTCGGGTAATGACATTGGATTCTTATTATTGAAGTTAGTTATTACTATTCCATTTATCATTAACGATATTTTTTCTGATAGAGTCTTAGTGAATACAGGATCTCGTATGTTTGGTATTACTCTGGCACTTTGAGTTCTATTGTTGGATGCCACAGAAACATGAACTCCTCCAATCTTACACAAATCTTCAGAAAGGGAAACAAAGCAACCGTTATTAAATTCTATAAATTTAAGTAAAAAAACTCTATTTGATTTCAGGGTAATCCTCTTTTCTATGTAGTTCCCTTCATGGGGTTCGCTCAAATTAACTAGGAATATCTTGGTACAGAATGGTTATCTAAATCATTTGATTAGGCTGCACAAGTCTTATTTACAGTCGGCCTGAAATTCAATCAAAAATAAAATTTCAATCCTTGTAATAGTATGCATACTTCTAATTCTGGTACAGGGCTGTCGCTCTAAAAAATACGGCCTGTTCGCATTGCTATTGATTTTGCAGATCCAACATCTCTATTACCACGACGATTAGGGAGAATATTTCTTGAAGTGCCAAATTCATTTACAATTTCTATTATTACAGATCTATTTAGATTCCTTATCTCTTGAGCCATATGATTACACTTCATCCAATCTCCATTTCCAATTTTCAATATCTTTTTGTTGGATTTTATGCATGTAAGCACATTCACAATAAATTTGACTGCGTCTTTCATTGAGCTTTGAACCGTGCTGTACAATTCTGCGTGTAGATATAAAATATAGATTCCTATTCTATTGCCAGGATCAACTCCTATCACCAGAATATCCTCAAGATAATTGCCGCTCAGGTTTTTCAAAATCATTGCCTTAAAAAGGGGAGGGAATGTATCGAGCTGAAAATCATAGAATAAATCCTGTCTTCTAAATAAGGACGCTTCGTTTTTTGTGGTGATGATTATTTTTGCATTTGTTTTGGAAGCTTCTTCTGGCGAAAGAGAAGAGAACCTAATATTCATAGATTTTAATGTGGTTACGATTTTGTAATACGGTCGACCTTCGACCGTTGCTACCACTATTTGATTTGAATTCAGCTCTGTCACTAAGGGCTTTCCATTCAACTATACTATTTTTTTAATTGTTATTAAATGTTTGAGGTCTTGAAATTGTTAGCTATGTCTAGGCAGTATCACTTTTGTTCAAAACTGAATCCACTACCAACTTAACAGACTTGTCAAAGGATAGTTTTGTATTTTCCCTCAGTTTCGTAAGGTTAGTTTCTGCCTCCTCCAATATTTTTTGTGATTTTTCTTCTGCTTCTTGCTTTGCACTGGAAATAATCTTCTCTGATTCTGTCTTTGCAACTTCGATTATCTTTTCTCTAAGTTGGGCTATCTCATTGTCTGAAGTAGATATTATCCTTTTTTTCATATCTTGAACCTTAACTGACAAACTATCAATATCATTCTCTAGTTCAGATAGTGCTGAAATGATTTTCTCTACAGAGGACATTGTACAGTACCAGAAAATCCTACAACCTTATATTAACTCTGCATTATGGGACAACCTTGAATATCCATTCTCAAAGCATCAAGTCGTGAGATTTAATATTGCTTGGGCAATATCTCCCTTGGTATCAGTCAAAGCCATGATGGCCTTTTCCCTAGAACTTGAAGCCTGCTGCATTACTAGGATAATATCCTCTTCTTTAAAAGTAGGGACTCCTCTCTCCTTTTCCTCTATATCTCCGGCAATAATTTGGAAAATGGTATTATCTTTGCCCTTCATCTCAATTACTTGAGGTTTTATCAAATAGATTTCTTTGGCATCCGTCTTGATAACAACTTCTTCGATATTCTCGAGTTCCTGCATGTTAAGACCCATCTTATCCAACATGCGTCGCATTTCGCGATTTCCGCGCATCATAGTTTAGGTTG
>DASQWJ010000188.1:0-7968 GCA_035640315.1 Nitrososphaeraceae archaeon | reverse complement strand
GGTAATTGAATCAACATTCCCCGACCCAGGTCTATATGTAGGTGTTGACCACGCAATGAAGGATGTTGTAAAAGGTGGTGCATTTGCAGTACTGGCAATGGAGAACTCTACAGCAACTGATCATCCAACAGGAACATGTGTACCCGCAGCAGGTGAAGGTGTAGTATGTGCACCAGCAGAGGCTGAAGGTGCTGCTGCTAATGATAACCAGACAGCAGCTGCAAATGAAGAAGACAATGACAATAACAATGACGGAAATGAAGCACAAGACGGTGAAAGCGAAGTAACACAAAATGCTACAATGCTCAATACCACTGGCGGTAACACGACTGGCAATGGAACAATGATGACTGGTAACTCAACTGCAGCATCCGGAAATGAAATAGACATCTCTCCAGGATCCTCTGCCCCAAGTAATGCCAAATTCTATGAACCACCAACGCTGACAGTACCAGCTGGTACTACAGTTACTTGGAAAAATACTGATTCAACCCTCCATACCGTAACTTCAGGTAGTGCTGAAACCGGCGTATCAGGTACAGAGTTTGACTCTAGTTATCTAGCAGGAGGAAAAACATTTCAACATACATTCAGCAGTCCAGGAACGTTTGACTACTATTGTACTCTTCATCCTTTCATGAAGGGTCAAGTGGTAGTAAACTAACTCTTTTTTTCTCTTTTTTGTTATAAAATAAAATTCAAAAATTTCTACTTAGTATATACTTGAACATTGCCTCAGATATAGAATATAGTGAGATCGGTTTCAAACAAAATTCCAAGTTTTAAAGTTATTGTAGTTTGTATTATTAGGAAAGGTAATCTTTTAACTTACTTATGATTTTACTGTCCTTGTCAGTCTTGTCGGGATCTTCACCTTGGGACAAATTACGAAGAGCCTCAATATTGTTATTGAGATCGTTTTGAAACTCGTTATTACTCTTCTGTAAATCTGGCAATATTGGATCATTGATATTGTTCAATAATTTGTTTATGTCTCGTAGTGATAATATTGAAAGAACCAATTTACTATCATCAGGTGATATTACAGGAATTTCAGACACGGCAGTTTTACTTACCATTTCAAAGTAATCCATAATTGGATCCAAAGGACGAAGCATGGGCGGATCAAATATCATGATCGATTCAATAGTCATGTTCTCTTGACCAGTTGAAACTTTTGATAAATCCTCAAAATAAACCATTCCTTCAAATCTATCTTCATTATTAGTGACTACAAGAGATTTGACATTTAGGTCTCTCATAATCTGAATAGCATCAGTAATAGTTGTACTGCGATTTATGTTATAGAAATCTGAGCTCATTGCATCTCTTACAAGATAGTTTCTTAAATTCGAGTCATGTTTTTTTACATTTAACAATTGGGTCCTTATGTTGGAAACATAATTTTTGTAAATATAGTTATTTTTGCCCGAGAGAATGTTTGATATTATTACCGATATGACTGTGGGAATGACCAATGTGTAGCTTCCAACCATTTCAACCCCGACTACTATGGCAGAAATGGGAGTTCTGGTACTTGCGGTAAAGAATGCGAATATTGATATCAATGTAGCTGATGTTGTATCTATGAATAGGAAAATTCCAAAAGAGTGAAACAGAGTAATTAAAGCCGAACCAATAAGACCGCCTATAACCAGTGAAGGACCAAGAAGACCGGTAGTATTGCGTGAGGCGTTAGAAACTGATGTAGCAAAAATTTTCATAGCGATTACTGGGAACATAATCCATAGAGGAAAGACCTCATGATTACCAAGTGCTGCCAGTTGTAACCATCCATAGCCTGTACCTAATATTTCGGGAAAACCAATTGCGAATATTCCAATAATAATTCCACCTAGTGCAGGCTTCAAGTAGAGAGGTATTCTCATATTCTCAAAATGTCTCTGAAAAGTCTGGACTGTTTTCACATATCCTATTCCTGCTATTCCTATGATAGCAGCAATTACGCCATAAGATGCTATGGACTGAAGTGTTGTTTTTGTGATAAACTCTTGTGGAATATAGAGGAAAGAAGGCCAATCCAAAACAACTCCTGAAACGATATAACTTGTTATTGATGCTAGGAACGCTGGATACAGCGACTTGATAATGAAATCTCTACGATATAATAGTTCTAAACTAAAAATCGCTCCTCCAAAAGGTAACCTCAAAATGCCCCCAATAGTTGAACCCATTCCGGCCGCAATTGCAATTCGGATTTCTTCCTGGTCAAGTTTGAAAATTCTGCCAATAATTGATGCAAGTGTAGAACCAGTATGTGCTAAGGAATCTTCAACCCCACCACTCGTTCCACTTCCTATCGCCAGAAAACTAGAGAATGTCCTTATTGACGAGTTTTTTATACTCAATTTATTTTTCTTGTTATGAAATTCATCACTAATCTCATCTATTCCATTTTTGCCAAGCGAGATTGATATTTTCATTGAGAGCAATCCTATGCCTAAACCAATTAGTCCCAATATCACAGGAATGAGCCATGGTTTTAACACATACAGAGAATATCCTGAAGACAAGTTGGCAACATCTTCTGGGTATGGCTGAATGTATCTCACCACATCGCTTAGGAAGAAAGATGAAAAAATTCGCATAGCTTCGTAAGCGGTAATCACTAAAACCCCAGATAGAATTCCTATGATTATTCCGATAACTGTCCATTTTCTTAGGTACACAAGATCAAGTGTTGTCCAGTCAAATCTACCTACGAATCTTTCTAAATAACTTGATAAATTCAATTTGGTTTGTGGACATTGTGATATTATTATTGGCTCATATTCATTGAGCTCAGTTAATATTTACAAATTTTGTTAATATTTTTATCCTCAGAACTA
Source organism: Nitrososphaeraceae archaeon (assembly GCA_035640315.1). GTDB lineage: Archaea > Thermoproteota > Nitrososphaeria > Nitrososphaerales > Nitrososphaeraceae > TA-21. The sequence goes on along the minus strand of DASQWJ010000188.1, from coordinate 5,119 downwards.
TCTCAAGAAAATGCTTCAAACAGATATTAATTCATGTTTTGATTGGATTTTCATATCAACCTTCAAGTTTTAATACTAATTTAAATTACTCAAAAAGATTCAATACAACAATGAATTCCCTTCTGCTTGTAAGTGCGATAATATGCGTAATAATGTTGCTTTTTATCGCTCACGCGTTTATTAACAATAGCGATTTCAAATTGATTAATGAAATTGCAAGTTCTGATACTCGAATAGAAATTGATACATCTACTGGGAATGAAACATCCAATGAGACAGATAATCAATAATCTGCATTTCCATTCTATCTACTTGAATAGTATGCAAATTTGAAAAATGCCAACTGGAATATCTCAGCTTACTCTCAAGTCAAATAATGCCTGTTCCGTTTTTAATGGGATAAAGTTAATCCCCATTACACTTACTTGGAGTGAATATTCTCCATCTTGAGTGAACTTGTATGGAATTTTTACAGTGCCCTCAGCTGTGTGAAGCAACGGCTGACCGGTTATTGAGGATGCTCGAAAGACCTCGTTGTTGTCTTTGGTTATTGCAAAATCATAGTCAACATGAACTTGAACAGTTTGTGAAGTTGGTTGCAAAAATTTAATCATGAATTGTGAGTCAACATTTTTAGTAATCGGAAAAGGTTGAATTTGTAAACCAATATCCAGGCTATTTCCATCTGTGGGCGCCTTGGAATCGGCAGTAGTAATTTGCACGGATTTAGAAATTTGCGTTCCGTTAGCCGCCGTACCATTGGTTGAAGTTTGCGTTCCGTTGTCGGTCGCAGTATTACTATTGTTAGATAATCCTTGGACCTGCAAGAAACTAAAACCTGATTCCCTTAATGGGGGCATCATGACAAGTATTGTAAATGAGAAACATAAAAGAAAGCAAACCGCACTAATCTTTCTAATCATACTAGAAGATGGCAATAATTATTTAATAAATCTTACAATCGCCTATCCTATACGAATTTTCTGTAGTCTAATTTCAAGATTTAACACTACTATTGAATTCAATTCTTATTTTCTGGCTAAATGTGCTATTCAGCACTATATACTAGCATGTTTTAGACATTAGAGTAGCATTAAGAGGGATGCGCGATAGATTCAGAGATTTAATTTTTGAATGTTAGCAAAATCAAACATTTTTCCCTCATTTAGTTTCTATATCTTTAATAAGTAAATTTAGTAATTATTGATATGTACAAGTTTGGGAGTTCCTGTTCCTATACGGCAGTTTTCACTATATTATCACTCAGCTTGATATTGGTAGCAATCACCATGTTACAATCGGGCTATTCACAAACCCCTAACACGTTTTCTGTATCTTCAATCATACTTGGAAAAGATAAACCTATTTCTGCCACTATTGATGAAAAAACAAACAAGGTATATGGGATATTTGCGACTGAGAAAGGAGCAAAGAATTTACTCTACATTATTGACACTACTCAGAACAAGGTACTAGATACTATCAAGATTGGATCCGAAAAGAGTGATTATCTTTCCAATATTGCATTAGATCCTGAAAGGGGAATATTATATGCAGCAGGCCAACATATAGTTAATGAAAATGACACAATTGTTGCATATGACACAGTGTATGTGATTAACTCAACTAACAATAAATTCAAGCGAATTCCGTTGTACGGTGAAACCGAAGAGGGCAAAGAAGGTTCCCTGGCCGGGATATCTGTTAATCCTGTTACCAATAAAATATACGTTGGCTCGTTATATCCTGAGGGCGGTAAACCAGGATTGTATGTAATAGATGGAAACACATTAGAATCTGTCTATTTGGAAAAGTGGCAATATGGAATTAAGGATATTCAATTAGATCCAGAATCCAATTTTTTATATGTTGGTGCAAAATATGACAATTTGGTTTCAACTATAGATCAGTCAAATAACCAGATTGTGGATAACATTACAGTACAGAGTCCAATAGCACTCACTCTTAACGTAGATGAAAAGATTCTTTACGAAGCAGGTAGTGATGGGAAAGTTAATGCAATAGATCTCTCAAGCAAGAAAAACATATCCAGCATACAAACTGAGTATGTAAAAAATATCCTGTATAATCCAAATGACAAGTTACTCTATATAGTTGACCAAAACATCACTAACATATTATCTAAGAATTCAAATGGTACTAAAAGCATGGCTATTGCAGTAAACACAAGTAATAACATTATCAATAAATTTGAAACAGAATTTAGAATTGAGAATATTCTCATTAATACCTCAACAGATCAGGCATATCTTTTAGGATATGATGGGAAAAATTCAAAACTATTTATCATGAATTCTCATTAATTTAAATTGAGACCAAAAATAACTCAGAAATTGATCTCTTAGCTTGAGGAAATCAATAGACAAAATCAAGCAGAAAATGTATTCAGTATCAGTAAGAATGATGATTTCTAATAGAACTCTTTTTGTCCATTCAGATCATGCACTGGTGGTATCATAAAGATATACTATGATATCATCGATTAATAGGTGACAAGACATATGCAAAAAAGATACTTTTGTTTTGAATGTGGAACAAATGTTATTGAAGAAAAGATGGAAAATAGAATAGCAGGTTGGTTTGGCATCTGTAAACAATGTAATAAGAATAATATCTATTCGGTTGATTGTATCAAGGAAAATTCGCTAATTTGATTAGTTAACATAATTAGCTTGACTGAATTTTTTTACCCTTCTTATCGTCTCCCTCTCTCCAAGATGATCTAGTAACTATATCATATTTTCACTTATCTTACATCCATGTTCATTATAGCACAGAAAAATTTCCCCATTTACTATTTCAATTATTTCCATGAATTATTGGCATTACAATGTGAGTATACAATGTGAGTAATATCTTTGAATTACAGAAATAGTCTTGATGCCCTATTTACAATTTTAAAATCGGGAGGAAAAATTGCACACGCCCCAAGTCATTTATCACTCATGTTAAATGGATTAAGATATTATGCTATAGAAGTAACAATAAATGGTGACCATTTCCTAATTCAAGCCTTTGAACAAGAAGCCTTCGATCTTTTTCAAGCGGCAATGGCTATAATTGATGAAAAAAAAATTAAAGTAATCTTGAGATAACTAGTTTCATTGATTTGGGTACTTCATTGTAGATTAAAATCAGCAGGAAGGTTTCGTTAGATTATTATCTTTGAGCTGGGTTATTCAAGCCATTGCAAACAACGGGCAGTGATTGGATCAATCTTACGGTTAAATTTAGTAGTAACTGCAAGACATGTGGAAAAAAAATAGCTAAAGGTGAATTGGCACTGTGGTCAAGATCAAATAAAGCCATTAAACATGTTGAATGCCATACAAAAGACTTGTCAAATCCGGTATATGCTTTGGCAAATTCAAAACAACTAAAGTGCGCTATTTGCGGATCGTTAGCCGGATGTCCTGAATGTGAATTTGAGAAAGACTGTGATAGATCTGTTGTTTCACAACTGTGTGTTTGTAAGAGATGCTATAATGATAAAATGCCCCTGGAAAAATATTATGAAGTTATCAACTCATTTGTAATTGGCAAAAAGTAATCGTATTTTTGGTACTGTTAGATAGGTTTGTCAAATTCATAATATTCATACCAGGTTATTGATTTCTATCCGTGAAAAGTAATTAAGTAATGGATATTGATACTTTAGACAAATGGATAGTCGGGGCTATTATGCAATCCTTGGAGTCTCGCATAAGGCTAATTTTCTAGAAATAAGAAAATCATATAGAAAGCTTGCAAAAAAATATCACCCCGACAGGAACAAATCCCCACTGGCAGAAGAAACTATCAAAAAAATTAATGAAGCATTTGAAATTTTATCGGATAGAAGAAAAAGAAAACAATACGATCTGGAAGGTTCCAACAATTATGCAGCAACTGATTTCACTATTGAAGAGAAGGAGGAAAATCTAACATACGAATTACAAAAAAATTCATCTAATTTTACAAAACCTGAATCTAAAACTAATCTTGGTTATGATAACTTGCTTCTAGATACTATTAAGAGTAGATTTCATATTCTAATAGAGCCAAGTTTGTGTTTGGCATTTGGTGGTTGTGAAACTATTTCTCCAAAAGTCTTCGTAGTTGATAAAAGCAAGCACATTAATCCAAAGGCAAAAGTGCAATCGGAAACAGGCGATACTCTGGATAGGATTGTTATGGCAGCCCAGGCTTGTCCTACAAAGGCAATAAAGATAATTGATAGATATACGGGAAATCAAATATATCCCTGAGAAATACAGCAGTAGATGAGCTTTCAGTAATCATTCTTGAATAGTCTCATATGCTCAGCCATGATGCACCTGTTGAACACAAAACGAATATTTCTTTCCAGGGCAATTTTTTCTGCATCACTATTTTGAATACCTTCCTGCAACCAAATTACTTTGATGCCATTTTTCTTTATAGAATCCTCCACGACAGGATAGACGTCTTCAGACGGCCTAAACACATCAACTATGTCTACTTGTGATTTGATAGCCGATACACGCGAATATGTTCTTCTGCCAAGTATTTCGTCAGCTGAAGGATTTACTGGCATTATATTGTATCCCATTTCTATCATATATTTAGGAACAAAGTGAGCAGCCTTAGCAGGATCCCTTGACATACCAACTACAGCTATGTTCTTGAAACTGTATATTTTCTTGATTTCCTCATCTGTAAGTCTATCCGTACTGCTCATATACATCCAATGCGATGATGCCTTAAAATGGTTAGTACGCAAAAACTGACGCTATATGGTTTTTATATTGAACCAATTTGTAATGGTCTTGTGAAAATATCCAAAAGAACGCATGCATATAGCGTCAGGAGGAACGAAAGCAAAAAAGTTGAAAAGACTAGAAGAAGGAAGCGAAACACTCCAAGATGACTCTGATAAATTTGAAAGTTCTCCGATAAACCAGAAAAAAAAGTACAAAATCAAGCTCTAGTTTGGAAAAGTTCTAAAATTTCCTCCATATATTACCGCCCCCGAGGTATTTACGACAATGCATATATATGAGAATAAAACATAAATATAAGAAACAGACATTGTCTCAATTTTTGTGGGGTATTAGAATTGGTTAAAGATATTTCTTTA
>DASQWJ010000187.1:0-3323 GCA_035640315.1 Nitrososphaeraceae archaeon | reverse complement strand
GCAAGAATCACACTTGTGCTCACCATCTTTATCATGATATCTGGTGTTACATTCTCTGTTTTCTGACAAGGAAATTGAAACTTTGCGCTTGTTCTTGACAATTGACAAAAAATTTTCTTTGTATGCCTGATTTATATATTAAGACCATAAAAATTATGAAGAATATTCTTATTGCTTGTAGATTTTAATTGGATAAGTCTTACATTATATATTTTGTAATCACAGAATAACCAAATAAATCATAAAAAACATCAATGAATTTGATCTTAATGTTGGAATTCTCTCAACCATTAAAACTGACTCACTTTTCACAATGCTAGTTTTTTAGAGACCTTATATGCAAACCCCATGGCAACAAATAGGGTTATAATCCCAGCGGTTATTGTAATTATCAAATTTGCCTTGATAACATAATGGAATATGACAGTACTGATTATGGCAGGGACTGCAATAATGACTGCAAGTAATGTTCCATTCAGAAAAATTTTCAACATAGAAATCTTATCCTCATTTTTCTCGGAATTCGAATCCAACCTTTCCTATGATAGTTTTAAATCATATAAAAGTCCTTCACAGGAGATTGCTAATTTTACCAAGAAGGTTGTAATCTTATTTAATCATTTTTAGATCTATTGAATGCTTGAAATTTCAATACACTTGACAATCATTAGGATTCAGTTATATTCAAATTACTGACAATCATTAGGATTCCGTTATATTCAAATTACTTTAATGCGTATTACATTTGATGCGAGCCAAAGAGATTGCTCTTCAATTGTGTACGTGTACTTGGTTAGAGATAATGACTTGCATTGGAGTAACATTATATCTTTTACATGATTCACAGTATAATCTTGCATTAATTACGTTGGTAGTTTTTTCACCTCTTATTGGATTTCATTTTGCAATATCAAAAACCAGTAACGATGATCGCTGTGATACCTGTCGAGAATCAAATCTAGATTTGTTCAAATTTCGCATAAGCAAAAATCGTAAAGACCAATGACTTGCTACTCTGAATAACCTAGAAGATTAACTCGTCGATACTCAAAATTCTACCACAATATTTGCATTTAAGAATAATCTTTTCTTTATCGATAACTTCGATGACTGATTTTATATTCTCCCCAATGGTTACACATTTCAAATTAGGACACTTAAAAATGCCGGTAATAAAATCTGGTAGTTGGATCTTTCTCTTTTCTGCTAGTTTGTAATCCTTAATGATGTTTATTGTCGCATGTGGTGCTATTAATGACAACTTGTTTGTTTCATCAGGTTCTAGATATCGATTTTCTACCTTGATAATATCTTTTTTGTCATATTTATTACTTGGGACATTAAGCGCAACTGTTATAACATTTCCCTCCTTTCCTGTGATATTCAGGGCTCTTAGAACTAAAAATGCCTTGCCTGATTCTATATGATCTATTACAGAGCCGTTTTTGATTCTTCTTACAATTAATTCGATTGAATTGGACAGACTCTTACGCCCTTCCATTAGTATATTATCTATACTATAAAAATATGAGAGCTTGGCTCCAAAGTAGCGAGACTTAAGGAGTATAGGAAAACTGGAATCTAACATGTTTATATGGAATTGATAAGAAATGTTACCCTTTAGGGAAATGGATATATTGATTGATTAGATTATACTTTGCATCATCATCTTTTTGAACTCAATATCTGAAAGATTTTTTTTTGCTTCCAATATCATTGCAACATCATTTCCTACGATATATCTTTGCTTTGGATCCTCGGTTCTTAGAACTTGCAATATAATTTTTGCAACCTCAACTGGGTGCGTAGCATGTTCCTGCATCATGTCAATATCTTTCTGGAGTTTTTCCAAGGACCGCGAGTACGGTGACCCGGTCTTGGTCGACTGTTCTGAAATGATACAATTACCAAAGAAACCTGTTTTTATCACTCCTGGCTCAATGATGATTACTTTTATCCCAAAAGGAGACAGCTCGTACGTTAATGATTCACTGAAACCTTCCACAGCAAATTTTGTGCTTACATAAGCTGAAATGCCAGGGAAACCTACCTGCCCTGCACCTGAACTTATGTTGATAATTGTGCCGCTTTTCTGCGATCGCATTACTGGTATTATCTTCTTAGTGATATTAAGTACACCAAAAAAATTAGTTTCAAATTGATTCCTTATTTCATCCAGACTAAGATCCTCAAAGAAGCCCACAAGGCCATAGCCCGCGTTATTTATCAAGATGTCAATTTTATTTGCTTCATTTTTAACTTGACTAACTGCGTTTTCTACAGATATCCCATCATTTACATCAAGTTCTATGACTTTTAATGGAAGTTTTTCTTCTTCACTTGTTTCTAATAGGGAATTTGATTTTTTTGCATTTCGCATGGTTGCAAATGTGTGATATCCATTTCTTGCTAGCATTAGTGCAGTTTCATAACCAATTCCGCTGGAACATCCTGTAATTAGTGCAACTTGTGGCATTATAATAATACAGTTTATTTTTCATATATATTTAGTTGCCAAAATTGCAAGCATTTTTCCTATTCCCACTATGCTATCTGCCACTTTAATTGGAAGTCATATTATCAAAGCAAGTCTCAACTAAAAAGATGTAACAGCGAGATTCAAATCCCACTGACACCTCAAATGAGGTTCAATCATCCTTTGTAGTGTTAAAGCTCATTTACCTTTATGACTGAATATACATCTAAACATTAAGTCATAATAAGCCTTTTCTAATTCTCGAAGTAATCATTCCACTTTAAAAGCAGACGGCTCCTTACAATAAGGGCAAATTTCAACCTGGTCAACAATATTGGCATCCTGAAAGGTGGACTGGTATATTTTAGACTTGAAGCAAAAATGTTTCCGGAAGATTTGCACCTTACTGTCACTATTGAGACTTTCAACTCCTTAACTAAGATTTTCAATCTTCTATCAGTATAATTTAACTTATTCAATATCAGTTCTTATAAAAAACATTGGTATGAGCTATGCACAAACATTCACCTTGTTATTAAAGTCGTAGTGAGTGAAGGAAGAGCTAGATGACATACTTTTTAAGAATATACATGTGAATTTATTTTTTCCAACTTGTGGAACAACGCATTCTCAATTTTGACTGGTTTGATTTCGTGTTTGTGATGAAGGCAACTGAAAGAAGGGAATTCCACTGCTACCGAGTGCGTAGGGTATCTGTCCATTCTATTTTGTAGTGGCTTGCCACTGTAAATACTGCGGGCTTTCTCGTAACTGTTGATTAATAATTTTTATGGCTTCCGATTTACCGCTTGCCTTGGCAGCAGTAGCCCTTGCCTGTCCATTGCAG
>DASQWJ010000186.1:0-8403 GCA_035640315.1 Nitrososphaeraceae archaeon | reverse complement strand
ATGCAATTCAGGGCAACATCTGATATAAGGGTTAAAATATTTCCATCGTTTAGGTGAAACAAAATGAGAATCGACATTCAAGTCTACTTGGTATCAGAATTTTAGTCTTTTCTTGCTGGAATTCTATTTGATAGTTTAGTTACTTAGATTAGGTATCATTGATATAGAACATTCAATCCTACGTACATGTTAATAAACTATTTTGTAGATTTTTTTCTTAGAGTTCTATGAAAAAAAATAATATTTTATGTGCAGTAGTTTTTGCATTACTATTATTAGTAACAACTATAGCTTCGACTTATATTTATGCTCAAGAAGATGAAAACGATATTGACTCTGATAACGAGATTACATCGCAAATAGGACCTGAAGTACTGGCAAATGAGTCAGTTCCATTTAGTAACCAGAGTGGCTCAAACTTGACAAACTCTATTGAGCCTGGCGCTGAAGGCTCAGACAATTTTACAACATCACTAGGAAATGAATCATTGCCCGCAGAAGAAGAATCCTTTGATACTGGAAATGAATCATTGCTGTCCGAACAAGACCAGGTAGAAAATGACTTTGAGAACGAAACAATAGCAACTGACACAGAAACAACTCCAATAGACAATACTACTGAGTCATCACTAGAAGATGATGGAAATGTTATTTCACAATCACAACAAGGAGTTACCCCTGATGTTGATGAAAAATTGGAGACTGTTGCAGCCGCCACCCTTGGCCTAACCAATGCTTCTGCAGGTCCAGAAAATGAACAAATGACGAATGTTCAACAGGTTATCAATAACATTGCAATTGCAAGCAGTCAGGGTGGTGACATTAATGTTATTGTAAATCAGATTTCACAGTTGGTAGCAAATAATCCCAATAGTCCTACAGCAATTGCGATAAAGAAACTTGCTCAGCTCTACTCAAATGGAGACATTGATGAAATAGATGTCGGGGTCCACCAAATCGGAACTCAAATAGCACAAGGAAATAACATAGAGCAAACAATTGTTCAAATTACAAATAATATCGAAAATAATATCAAAAATGTAAAAATAGACATAGATAATTTTGATAAGATAATAGTACATCCCAATACATTAGATATTGATAAAAAAATAATAACAGAAACGATAACGACTATTAAGAAATCAAAATCTGTAGTTGATGTACCACGTATACATATAAGATTTGACGGCGATGAAAAAAACTTGGTATTACGAGTTCTAAATACGAATGATGCCAAATATGAAATGCCATTTAGCAAAAATAAGGGAGGCTTCAAATTAGATGCTGATGAATTTAGAGTAAAGGTTATTGGAGGAAAAGGAAAGATTCAAACTGCTTCAATGGCTCAAATGCTGGGAGATGGTAAGATCGGAGAAAAAGAATTCCTTGATAAGGATAGAAAAAATGGTAACGTTTACTTCAATACAGATGAAATAGATTCAGGTAAATATTTGCTGGAGATATACATAAAATTGAGTGATGGTTCAATTGGCACATGGGCACGAGGTTCAGTGACTATTACTAATTAGTAGTTCACTTGATTAAGTCAAATATGCAGCTAAAAGTCCGAAGAACCACCAGCGCTATACGGACTTCCCTTGATGCTTATTACAAAGTCCAAGTCATTTATACGCTTCAATAAATTAAGATCAAGGTTGTGACTGACAACCATTTTCGTTCCCTTTAGATAAAAACCTGGTGCCATGCCTGTAACGCTAATTACTCTATCCCTTATTTGTTCAGTATCTTGATCCGGTTTGAGTATAATTTCTAATGTATAGATATTCTCCTTATTTGCTTTTTCATCAAAAATTAATCGGACAACTAATATTGGATCCACTTTTGAGAATACTTTCTTGATAGCATTGTCGGCCTCTGTAAATTCTTTCACAACTTCCCTAACACCGTTTACTTCTTGATCACTCATTTACTCAATAGCTTGAAATATTGGTTTAAAAACTTTTTACGAACCGATAGAATATCAAGGGAATTATCTTGCCACCAGATTATGTATGTGTCCAGTGTGTGATGTATGTCTATGCTCACATTCTGTTCCTTCAGGTGGATTTAACTCATCTGCGGAAACACAAGCAAAAAACAAATCTCCTTCCTGAATGGGACCAATTTCGGGACTCTTGTCATAAGTAAGGGGTACGATTATTGTATTATGATCTGATTGTTTGAGCAACTCCTGAGCATCAATTATCTGGGATTCAAATTCTCCTCTGATCATTGTTACAACTTTGATCTCTTTAACATCTTTTCTGTCAGAAAGTGGTATTGCTACCCTAATAGTTGGTTTGTCTATGTCGCCGCCCTTTACAGGTTTGAACGATCCAGTAGATAATGTATTCTCACTCCCTGAACCTAGGTTTATTGTGTTTTTGCCATCTGCATTTTCAATATTACCTTCAACACAAGAATAAGATATCATCAGGTTCGTTACCGGATCGATATCATAGGCGCATACAAAATACTCATCACGACTCCCAACAGAAACAACATCGTTCTTTTGATTAAACGGAAATGAGACAGTTGTGCTTTTTGAGTTTAGATCGTCAGCTTCTAAAATTTTGACTTGGGTGTCACCATTAGCAGAAGCTGCCACCTTCAGTTTAGTTGGGTTATTTAGTTTTTTTAGATTTATTTTAGTCTCAATACTAAATTTGTCTGCTGCGGCTGCCTGATTGTGAGCACTAAAAAGTGAAAACGTCAAAATCATCACAAGCAATGAGATTGCAGAACAGAACGACCCCTTGTCATAGAGTTGAATATTCACAACTTTAGTAGGTTCAAAGTCAATTATATAACAATTGAGGAACCATATTAGCTAATCCAATTCTACATACAATATAATAATGGTAGACTATCTAATTCAGAAATAACATTTTTTCAGCTCGCAAAAATAAACATACTTTTGAACTTAGATTGGACCATATTATGTTTCAGTCAACAAATTTAAATAATAAATATTCCATTATTTTTTTTAGGCTATTGCATTAGTCCCATTTCTCGGAGTCGGAATATTTGGGTGGTTACCAATGTTGGCAGCACTTGCAATGGCCATGAGCTCTGTAACTGTAGTTGGTAATTCTATTTTGCTTGGCAGATATAGACCAAAGTTCGTTCATGCGTCAATATAGATTTTCTAACAAAACAAACAATGTGCGAAATTATTCTGGAAGTATTCTAAAAACCTTCCCTTGTCCAATAGATACTACATATAAGTAACCATCCGGGCCAACCGTGAGATCTGTTATGCCTCCAAATCCCGTTCCGAAAATAATCTCCTCTGCTGCAAAACTAATCGGGTAACGAACGTACCTATCTGCTAGAGCCGAGGGAAGTACGAGATCATTTCTTGCTTCGTTTAATTTAAAGTGATAAATGCGACCATTGTGAACATCTCCTACAAACATGTCATTTTCATATTGAGGTCCCAATTTGTCAGAATCTAAAAATACTATTGACGTTAACCCTGCACTTTTTGTCCAAACTAATTTTGGATCCTCATACTTTCCGTTACCATCAAATGTTATCAAATCATCAGTATTAAATTTTTTCTGTGAGGCTGAAAAACCGTACATTTGATTCCAACCGCTATTGAATCCTGGATTTACTAGGTTTATTTCATCTCCATCTGCTGGTCCGTTCTCTGTATCCCATAAAAAGCCTGTCACAGGATCAAAGTCCAGTCCAAAACTGTTTCTAATACCATAAGCATAATACAATCGCAAAGGCATGGAATCTCCTAGTATGCCTTCTCCTACGGGTTTACCACCCTGTGTTAGTCTTAAAATACCACTGCGCCCATCAGCAACTATTCCATCCTCAAAGTTCTGAGTTTGGGTAGCCTCAAAATCGGGTTTAAATGAACCGTCAATATCTCCTACTGGAACGTATATGTTGTTATCTGGACCAATTTGTATGGCTCCTCCATTATGTCTTGGTCCAGGGTCTGCTGGCAAATCCAAAAGGAGTACGGGATTTATAAGTTTGTTGTCAACTAATTCATATTTGTAAAGTCGGTTTCCTATCGGAGCTTTACCTGTCCTATCAGCTCCATCATTTCCATCTATCTCAGTAAAGTATAGATAAACAATTGTGTTGAAACCATTTTTGGAAACTGCGATTCCACACATTCCCCTTTCAATAGAATTTGCTACATTGACATCAAGAAGTGGCATATCTGAAACTATTCCTCCATTAACTCTCATTACGGTACCTGTGTCTTTTTCCAGAATAAGAAAGTCATCAGGACCTAGAAAAGCCATAGTTGTAGGCACACGCAAGCCTTCAGTCACCTCCTCGACTTTGAGGTTGGAGTCTGCGACTTGTGGATGGTCCGTCCCCTTGTTAAGATACCTTTCTTTTAACTTGGTTTGACCGTGGGTCTGGTCAAAATGGATGGAAAAATTGAATATCAGAATAAACAGAAACATAAGAATAAGATATCTATTCACCACGCGCTGAAAAAGCAATATTAGATTCGCGTTTCACAGCACGTACGGACAAATATGAATTTACCTTCTCAATCCTAGTTTACGATACTGCGTTCTTGGCATTAAATTCTCATAACATTTATGAGTAAAGCAGAATAAACGTCGTTAGTTGAAATCAATTTTAGTCTACATAATTACATTTTTTATGTTTTCAACGTCATCTCTGTATTTTTTGGTTGCAATTTTTGGAGAGAGTATTGAAGATGACCAGACACAAGTTTCGCAGTTAGCTGAAGTACAAAAGGAAAACGTTAACGAATCGATGCAAAACGAAAGCCAGGAATTACTTGAAATAAACAATCAGACCGGTGAGACACCACAACAAGGTATACAAGAAGAACAGGCATCCACGCAGAATACAAGTGAATCAAATCAGATTGAACGCGCAGAAGGAAATGAAATGTCACATCAGGAAGTGTTTGAAAAAGAGCGTCGGGTATTAGAATTTCCCCTTTCAGTTGGTGCCGGAATTGGGTATGCGGCAACAGGGCTGTGGATGATACTTGACAGGAGAAACAGTAAAAGTCCTTATATAATAGCCATAGTTGGTTCTTTGATATTATTAGTAATTTATGCCTCATCTCGAACAATTGGCATTTCAAATCTGGGTACAGAATCCGTAGGAATGTTGGATGCAATTGTGGCAGGATTACAGGTCGCAATTATTGCCACCTGTCTATATATTCTGGTGACTAGAATAAATCCCAATGGAATAACTATTGATAAATAACAATCAAATATTCAGAAAACATTCAAGATTACTCAAATTGGACGTTAATTCATCGTTTGAAATTTAATCATTAAACAAGCAGTATCTTGGAAATCTCAGAAAGTCTTGTGACTCATTAGATTTAGCAAAGACTCTTCAATTTGTCTTAATTTTACCGGTTTAATCAAGATCTCAATATTTTTGTCATAAAAAATGTTATGTTTTGATATTTCATGGTCTAAAAATTCAAAAGCAGTAATAAACATTATACATGATGATGGAAATTTCTTTAAGATTTCTGATGCAACTTCAACTCCGTTTCTGTTACCTGGTAACCGATAGTCTATAATATATGCATCAGGACGTTCAATATCAATATCGTCTAATATAGTTTCGGAGTTAACATAGGTCTTAATTACTCGATGACCTTTTCTGGATAGATAATCACTGTAAAGGGTTAGAATGTCTTCTTCGTCATCAAGAATCATTATTGTTAACATTGTCCTTGTTTCTGCCATGATTATCAATCCACTCAATTAATGTAATCTTATTTAGTTGATCGCTCATTACGATTAATTGTAAACACCGTAGGATCAACATACTATTTACAAGTTTATCAGGTTTGTGCGATTACAAAAAGGTTATAGCGAGGTTCTGAAGAATATGACAAGTTGGAGAATCAATCTGACGAATGCGGACTATGTCATCATACTAGAGAATTTCACATATTCGAAAACGAAAAGTATGGTATTTGTCTGAAATGCCATTGCAATAATTTTAAAGATTAAAAAACTATCTTTATTCGACTAGTAATAGCCAGAGACCTCCTGTTGTAACTAATCATGGTTTCTTTGTAATAGGACACTGCAAGTAAAAATATACATTATTCATATTGTCTCTTATTGACGGCTGGTCGCTTGTGAATAAAATTTGACACGATTTTTAGACTTGAAGTCATAAACCAGGAACTGAATATTTAATCATCAATATTAATTGAACTATTATTTTTAAATTGTTAAAGTTATCTATAAATAATTGTTCCACAATACAAAATAGCGGGGTTATGGCATTAACCTTGGGATATCCCTAAACCGCTTCTATTAGAATGCTGATAATGCCTATCAATAGAATTAGACCATGATAGGTAAGTAGAAAATGAAGGGATTAGAATTTGTCTTGTTGGGTATTGGAACTGTGGCTGGCGCATTTCTCAGATACAAAATTGTATCATCTCCAATAACATTGGGCATTCTTCCTGTGAATGTTCTAATTATCAATATCATTGGAAGCCTTATCATTGGCGTTTTCTCAATTTTATCTACCACCCTCAATCTTGATGCAAAATATTCTTTGTTATTAGTAGTAGGATTTTGTGGTTCATTTACAACAATGTCATCTTTTGCTCTAGAATCAGTTAACCTTCTTGACAACAAGCAATTTACATTATTTGGGTTGAATATATTAGGGAACGTTGCACTCTCTTTGGGAGCTATTATTTTGGGGAGAACAGTAACTCTAGCAGTAATGAGATTGTGAATGCATGAAAATGAAAATGCTATGTCTAACCATTCGAATAAAACGAAATGATGAATTGAATGGCAAAAGATTACATAAACTGATAATTGATTTTTTGATACAGAATAAGATTGCCGGATCAACTGTATGGACTGGTGTTGATGGATTTGGAAAACGAAGGAGATCCACAATTCATCTAGAAGGTATCACTATCAATATGCCACTCATAATAGAAATTATTGACGAAAAATCAAAACTAGAGCCATTATTACCAAATTTAAAAAGGATGATAGATGATAATGGTTTGGTAACCATTAATGAAGTGGACGTTATCTAGCACTTTAATACCGACAAACTATTTTTTCAGAAGTTTTTCAGAAAAGTTAAAGTCGTTTTTTAGTAGATTCATCAGGAATGTGGGTAATTGATTAAAATTTATTAAATATTGACAGTCAAGTTTTGGATTTAATCGTTCATCAGACTTAACTCCGATTGACAAATCTGCCTTTCTAAATGCAGGATTGTCATTCTCCGAATCTCCTAAATACAGGATATTTTTATCCTTAGATTTAGTGACATTTGAAATAAGGTTTGTTTTGCATATATTATCATATGCTGTTTCTTTTGAACAAATTGTAGAGTATATGTCAATGAAGGGATGACTTGAATAAGTCTGCACAAACAACGGATATTTTGGTCTATTATTGATTTCTTTACTTATTCTTAAGACATCTTCTTCTATTTTCTTCTTTATGGAATTCCAATCGTCGAGATGTCGCCAATCTATGGTAACACCTGCTAATAAACTTGGTTTATATGTTAATTTTCTATAAATGGATACGTTCTTAATTTTCAAAGAAAATCTGTCAATAACAGATTCGAGTTTTTGGGAATTTTTGCGAAGAATTTCAAAATTTGCATTTAAAGTCGACTCCTGGACACAACTATTATTGTAACATCCAGAGGAATAGGTATGTTTAAGGATCATAGTTTCAATACTCATCATACACGAAATAATATTTGCAAATCTAGTCCTGTCATGAAGAAAATTGAAATCTTTTGTAGAAACTATACCAATGGTTCTTTTGCTAGCTATTTCCCATAAGACTCTATCCAATTGCATTTGGTTACGATGGTCGTCCTTTGCATTTCTATTGTCAGAGTAAGTGATGGGAGATAAAGTTCCATCATAATCTGAGAGAATAGCAGCAATTTGCATTGCATAGAATATCAACGAATCCTATTTGGAATTTACTAAAGACTAATAGCAAATTTTACTTGGCTGGCCGGCTGTGAATTAAATTTGACACTAATTCTTGCCCTGATTCCTATGAATTATTTAGGTAGCATTTTTAGCTCTACTGTCCATATCTGAGTGAGTTGACTTTTTGAAAAAATCATAACTGATAGCATTAAGATTATTGGTACTAGTGTCCATAATGTTCCCTTGCTTGAAATTCCATAAACTGCCTAATTGCATCAAATTAACTCTTTGTCATTTGTAGTAAGTTGTAGGCTGGAAGCATTATTCAAGTACCTTATATTATATCTTATTAAATCTTTTTTGTCTGACATGACCTTAGTCCCTGGCACTTCCTGTACATGTATGATGAATGATTTCGTAAGGTTTCCTTTAGAAAACTCTTTTTGGATGTCCAATGTATGATTCCTAATTTC
>DASQWJ010000185.1:0-9484 GCA_035640315.1 Nitrososphaeraceae archaeon | reverse complement strand
ACCTTCTGGAGGATTACTAACGTTGCAATATTCATCTATCTGTCCATTTCCATCATTATCCAGTCCATCTCCACAAATTTCAGGCTTTGCGACTTTTTCCTGAACTAAACTGTTTATCAATTCATTAATTAACGCATTAGTATTGGAATTTGAGTCTCTTTTTTCAGTACTTGGATAATAATCGAAGATAATTTGATCTGGGCCGGATGATTTGTAAAAGGGATTATTTTTTGCGGCGATTTCTGAAACGTAAATGGATGGGTAGGCTTCCGAGTTTTGCACAAGTTGAGGTATGGAAAGGTTAAATGAGAACAATACTACAAGTATGAATGAAGCCGGTACAATCCTGCTAGAGTTTATCTTCATTTGAAAAGTGTCACCGCTAGTATATCATAAGTTATCATAAAAACTAGGAATACGATGAACGGCTTAGACAATCTATAAGACTTTATTTTATGATTAGCAAGTAGCTTTTTTACAAAATACACGTTCTGATACTTGAAAACAAGATATTAATACAAAACCATAATTTCTACCTAAATTAGGTTTTAATAGTATTGAACATAAGACTCTTTTTTAGTATTGGATAATAACTATCTTTCTTAATAATAATCAATTTTTCTATAACATTCATCCACCATTTTTGCATAAGAGGGTGCTACGACTATAACTTTAATATAGTGCTCAAGTTTGATATATCTATTTAAATTCAGTTGTATTACTATAATATTCATGACATAATAAAGGTAGAATCAGACGCAATTCTTTATGAATTAGAGTATTTCACCTCAAAAGAATTCAGTAAACCTGATTTAAGCATAAGGACTGTTGATTCCCTTCAAGGCGGACTGAGGTTTACAAGGAAAATTATTGAAGACAGATCTAATAATTCACACAAGATACTTTACACAGAACATTTTGGTTCTGCTGGAGCTCAATTTAGTATTGATTTTGGCGATAAAACTGAAGTAATTATTAACAAGCTGATTTCCAAATCCAAACACGTACTTTATGTTAATCTAGTAGAACCTCTGCTTCGATTTCTTTTTATTTCCAGAGGTTACATACTACTGCATTCTGCATGTCTTGATAAAAATGGATCAGGGTTATTGATGTCCGCACCTCCGGATACTGGAAAAACTACGACGGTTTTGAAATGTGTGAAAAATGGATTTTCCTTTCTTTCAGATGATATGACCATAATTAGATTGCCGAATGAAGCCTTGTGCTTTCCTAAACCAATGACTATTAGTTCACATACTTTTAAGACCGCTGTTAGTGTTTCCAATACCCGGGATACAGATCGGAGCATGAGAGTTCGTAGCCTTGTTCATTCAAAATCCGGCCGTGCCTTCATGCACAAATTGGCAAAGTTAAATGTTCCAATTTTTACCATTAACACTGTCGGTCAATCTATAGTAAGACCTCCAAAGTATGGTATTAATTCCCTTTTGAAAGATGCAATTATTAAAAACAATACCAAAGTTGATAACCTATACTTTCTTAAGCGAGAGGGCAATGAAATCACCAAGCTCGATACTAATGCGGCACTTGATCTTGCTATAGAGAATAGTGATGATGCCTTTATTTTTCCACCATATGCAGAACTTTTGAAATATATTGAAATAAATGGAAAGACCGCATTTGAATTATTGGAAGAAGAAAAAAAATTGTTAAACTCGTTTCTATCTGGCATCAGTTGCCATATGGTTAAGAGTGAAACAAGAGGCTGGTTCAACATGATCTCAGAATTTACTACTAATAGAGCATAGATAATGTGAGAAAAATTGAAAAAATTTTCCGTTGACTTGAATTATGCGTTAAGGAAACAGACACTTTGGGGTTGAAACAAGATATTCAAATCAGTTCGTCACCATGAGGGCCTAATCTATATCACTATTGGTAATTTCGTTGGTGCAACACTTACTGGAATATTTTGGCTATTGTTGGCAATGTTCCAAAATGTTCATGAATATGGACAAATAAATTATGTAATTGCAATTGGATCCTTGTCTGCAAGTTTTTCATTATTGGGCCTCAATACAGCAGTAACGACACTAGTACCGCAAGGGCATAAAAATATAGATGTACAGGCAAATCAATTAATTCTCATCTCTGCAGTAGTTTGTGCCATAATCGCCTCCGTCTTTAATTGGTTATTGGGATTGTTTGTATTAGGTATGGCATTTTGGATGATGTCATCATACGAACTCTTGAGCAAAAAATTGTATTCTAAGTATGCAATCAACATTATTGGTTCGAGGGGTTCGCAGCTAATCTTGTCTATGATACTATATAGTTTCTTGGGACTTCAGGGAATCATTATTGGTTTTATCATTTCATTCTTTGCATTTAGCATTACATATTTCAAGACTATTCCACAATTTAGTAAAAGCTTTGACATGATAAGAAAAGAGTTTAGAACATCGCTTCATCTATACTCATATAATCTCTCAAATGCATTGCTGTTGTATCTTGATAAACTAATTATTGCGCCTATTTACGGATATACAATTCTTGGCTATTATCAATTGGGATTTCAGTTCTTGATGTTTTTCAGCATGATTTCTGTGAGCTTTTATCAATATCTTATCCCTGAGGAATCAAGCGGAAGTAGAAGAAATAGACTAAGAATGTATGGAATAGCTCTTTCTGTAATAATAACTATCCTCATATTTGTTCTTGCGCCCGTAATTTTGCAAGTTTTCTTTCCAAAATATGTTAATTCACTCAATTCCATTAGAATTCTAAGTCTCGGGATTATTCCAATGATGATTGCAGGTACTCTTAACTCAAAATTCTTGGCAATGAAATTAACCCGATATGTATTATTTTCTTCCATAACTTACCAGGTGACACAGATTATTCTTATTATCATTCTTGGAAAACTGTACGGAATAGAAGGAATATCAATGTCAGTAGTTATAGCAATGTTGTTCCAAATTACTTTTCTTGGAATTGCGCATTTAAGACTACCGAAATCAAAGGACTGCAGAGTCTGAGCTTTGAGTATAGTACCATTTTCATTCTAAAAATGTCGTCAAAGATAAATATTATATTCACAACGAAAGTACAATTTAATGGTCTTTGACAAAGTAAAGTAACAATCAGGGAGTTTCAATTCGATATTGTGAATTAGTACATTTCAAATTATTATCGTTGTTAGTGTTATCATCACAGTCGTTACTTTGTTTTGTGTGGACGTCAACCTCAATATCCTCATTATTTCCACTTAGACTTAGACTATTAACTTGAGTCTTTAATTCATTATCGCACTCCACATTATTATTCCCCCCTAGTTTATCATCACAATCGTTTGTTTGTTTTGTATTTATGTCATAATTTATGTTATTATTATTACCCAAAACAGAAATTGCGTCAAGAAAATTTTCACTAGTATTAGAACAAAGCGCATTATTATCTCCATTGTCACTTTCATCGCATTTTTGAACTTGATTAACATGAATATTCGATGTAATCTTGTTATTTTCTCCCGCAATGCCAATACCATCTGTCGTTGTTGTATCTTCGTCTACACAAGTTGCGCCATTAGTGCCCGTGTCGTACTCATCGCAGGCAATTTTATGTTCGGAATCTGTGTTAAATTTTACATTGTTATTAAAAGAATCTGCAAGTACGTACTCATTACCATTACTCGTACTGATAAATAATGTGGCTAAAACAATCAAGGCTAGGGGAATCATAATAGTTTTTGAAATCATGATCGATGAATGTTTCAATTTATGTTATAAATAAAATTTGGTAGATAATATTCTAACAAGATTGTGCTATAGGTTGGTGGAAATAGATTCAATAATTTTTACTAATAGAATAAACTGAATCTTGAGATATGCAAAAGATATTAAAGAATCATCAATATTGTTGAGCTGCTTTTTGATGTCAAGAAACTGCAATCGTTTATTTTTTCTCCTCTTCTGGGTCTTTGTCTAAGGTCCATGGAAACCAATGACCAATTATTTTTGCCCAATCTATTTTAAGAGCAAAATAAATTATTACTCCCAAAATTGCTATACTACTGATAGTTACCACTAGAAGGTAATCTATGTTTGCTGAATTAGACATTAGGTTGTTAACAAAGGGCTTTCCAAAGTAGATGGCTCCTAAAACAAAAATCTCATTAAATAAAAATTTACCCAGAAATGTCGCTATCGCAAATTTCAATGGATTATATTTTGCAAGTCCCAATGGAATGTAGACTATGTCATCTGGAATCGGGCTTACTGCGGCAATAAATGCGCCTATTGCACCGTATTTTCCGAGTAATCTCTGAAGGGGTATCATTTTTCCCTTAATTTTTGAGCTAAGTATATTACGTCCATAATAACTGGCATAAAAAATGATTAGTTTTGCAATTATCGCACCTATTGCACTTGAAAGCGAAATCAAGGTAGGATCTAAATTGTCATTGAATGCCGCAGTGATTAACACTGGAAAATACGGGATCGGAACAAAGACAATTATGCTTCCGACAAAACTGATTAATAATATACCTAAATAGCCAAAATCATCATAAAATGAAAATAATTCATCAATACTCAATTCTTCTCAGAACTTGGATCTCTTGCTTAATATGCCCTACCAAAATATACTTCTTTGGTCTCTTGTTCTCCACATCCGATGCACGATGAAATGTTATTTTTAGGGTTAAATGGTACTATTCTTATATCCGCTGTTGTCTTTTCCTTGATAAGATCTTCGCATTCTCTCCTTCCACACCAACTACATGCCACAAATCCTCCAATGGTATCAAGTACCAATAGGAGTTCTTCCAACGTAGCGGCAGATTTAATGTTTGCTTGAAGATCAGTCTTTGCACGGTCAAACAAGTTTAATTGTATTTTTTCTAAAGTGGACATAGCCTGGTTAACAAGTTCGCTTTCTTTGACATAAAATCTTTCCTTGGTATCCCTCCTTATCAATTCAACTTGATTTTCTTTCATGTCTCGAAGTCCTATGTTTATTCTTAAAGGCACACCTTTCATTTCCCAATCGTTAAATTTCCACCCTGAAGTATATTCGTCTCTATCATCTGTTTGAGCTCGTATTTTAGAGTCTTTTAGTATTTGTTCCAATTCATATGCTTTTTGTTTTACAACGCTCTTGCTATCGTCCTTATAGATAGGAACAATGATTACTTGTGTAGGTGCAATCTTTGGTGGAAGTATGAGACCTTTGTCATCTCCATGCACCATTATTAGTGCGCCAATTACTCTCCAGGAAATTCCCCACGAAGTTTGCCATACATACTGTTCCACAGTTTCTTTGTCTAGAAATTTTATCTCAAATGGCTTTGAAAAATTTTGACCAAGATTATGGGAAGTAGCCATCTGTAATGCTTTTCCATCTGCCATTATCGATTCTAAACAAGTAGTGTAATTTGCTCCGACAAATTTTTCCTTATCCGTTTTGAATCCAGACAGTGTCGGTAAAGCAAGAAATTCTTCTACCAAGTTCTTGTAAATGTCTAATATGATTCTAACTTCTTTGTCAGCCTCTTTTTCATCAACGTGTGCTGTATGTCCCTCTTGCCAAAGAAATTCCGAATTTCTAATTAGAGGCTTGGTAGATTTTATTTCAGCTCTCAACGCGCTATTCCAAAAGTTCAATTTTAGCGGCAAATCTCTATAACTTGATATCCACTTTGAGAACATGGAATAAGCCAGTGTCTCTGAAGTTGGTCTAACTGCCAATTTTTCAGCGAGGTCACTATCCCCTGATTTCGTTACCCAATAGACTTCTGGCATAAATCCATCAAAATGATCCTTTTCCTTAGTAAGAAGACTTTCTGGTATTAATACTGGAAGAAAACCGTTCTTGTGCCCCGTTTTCTTTAATTCGTAATCTAATATCCCTTTGAATATTTCCCATATTGCGTAGCCATATGGACGTAGTATTATGAAACCTTTGCTTGGTGAATAATCGGCTATGCTTGATTTAAGTACGCACTGAGTATACCATTCACTAAAATCATCCGATTTCTTTACAGTTATGCCTATTTCTTTTGTCAAGTCAGATTACTACTTGGTAAGGTTATCCTAATGGTTCTCCCTTACAATAGACCTTACCCATAGTTCTACTGTGAAAGTTACTACAAACATAACATTGTATGAAACCCAATTCCTTCTTAAAAACTGGGCAATCAACAGCTTCAAGCTTCATTCGTTTTAACATTTTGGCACTCACACCTTTCAACTTTAATTTCCCTTTTTCATCCATCATTCCGATGGACTGTAACTCTTTTTTTGCCCTATCATCTAATTTGATACTCTTTTCTACTGCTTTTACAGGGACAATGAATTTTGTATCGGGATTTTCCGAACTCATGAATAATAATGGTATTTTGTCCGTGTATATGATGCTTGCTATCTAATGGCAACTAATGTATTCAAACACTTTGATTCAGCCAACTACAAATCCAAACAAAAGTCATCATGCATATCCAGAGATCTCCATGTGAAATGATTATTTATTTGATGTATGTGAAATAATACGTGGATGATTATTACAGCGCACTTGAATTGAACAAGAATGCATCCATGGACGAAATAAGGAAATCATTCAGGACACTTGCTTTGAAATATCATCCAGATAAGAATAAGGATGAAGGTTCAAAGGAAAAATTCATGAAAATTGTCGAAGCGTATGAAGTCTTGTCCAATGCAAGTGTAAAAAAGAATTATGATGAGTCAATTACTATAAAAAAGAATAAGCCGAAATACGACTTTACTTGGACACCATCAGCTGATTTCGAAAGAATTTACAGTTATTCAAGAATAAAAAATACTTCCGTGGAAGGAGGGATATGGGACATTGGTGAAAAGGCTTCTAAAGCAATGTGGCAGGCTACAATCATACTGCTTGCTTAGTTGGCGTCAATGGCGCTGGTAATACTGTTCCTTCCATAGAGATGTATATCCTAGACCTTTCTGCCTTTCTTCGATAAATTTTCTTTATTTTTTTTGCTGTATTTATACCAAAAAAACGCCGCAAGACCTAGATTTGTAATAGATGTAAATAAGAAAATCGGAGAATTTGTTTGAATAAATATACCTAAACCATAGACTCCGATAATTGTGGCAATGATAGATATTATTTTTAACTGATTGCGAGATATTGGCAACCTTATTCAAAGGATTTCAACAGTATAAAAGTCAAACTAAAATGGGTTGCACACTGCTATAAGTTCCCTCTTATGGCTAGAATTTCTAACCAATTCAGACACCTTTTTTATTTTCCCCTTACTCAAGGGGCATTTATCTAATTCTCCGCAAAGAGAATATTGCAAAATTGTATCAATTTCATCATATGTAATCCCGAGTTCTTTTTCTGCTGCATGTCCCTTCCAAAACCTAGGGCTGCTGGGCTGATTTGTTATCTTGTCAGATAGCCCTAGTTTGCTCCCTAATATCCTGACCTGGGTCTTGAATAGTCCTCCTATCGGAAGTATATCCGCAGCACCATCGCCATATTTTGTAAAGTAACCAATCATAATTTCACTCTTATCTGAAGTTCCTAGAACCAGTAGATTCCCAGTACCTGCATAATGGTATAGTAGCGCCATTCGCAGTCTAGCTGATAGATTTCCTCCAGAAAGTTTATCACTTGGTAGATTTCTTAGAAGAGTTTTTTTTACGCTTTCAAAATGGATTTCTTTGTGCCTAATTTTGAATTTTTCCGCAAGCTCGTAAGCGTTGTCAATGTCTTTTTGTGGTGTAACTCCTTGCTCTGGCATAATAAGTCCCAATATCTCATTTTTATTCAGTGCTTTAGCAGCTAAGACGAGGCAAACTGAAGAATCAAGGCCACCACTTAGTCCTATAACGACCCCTTTCTTCTTTCTGGATTGTACGTTTTCTGAAATGAATCTTGTAATCCGAAGTGCTACTTTTTCATAGTCTAGGTGTGTAAAAACCTGTGACATTGCTATTTCGCTACAGGTGGCTTGGAAAATGTATTGTTTTGATTCAAATGGTAGTCTATAGATAACTGGGGATCTTTTTGTTTTCCTGTCAATATTCCTACTACTATATCGTCCTTTTTAATTATCTCTTGTTGCCTTAGTTTTCTTATTCCTGCAGGTACAGCTCCTGATGCCATTTCGCAATCAAAACCGTTCAAACCTACTAATGCCATACCATCACTCATTTCTTTATCAGAAACCTGAATAACTATTCCATTGGTAAAATCAATGGATCTTAATGCCTTGATCAGGTTTGCGGGCTTGCCGATTTGGATTGCAGTGGCCTTTGTACGAGGTTTGACACCTTGCTTCTCCTTTTCTTTATAATATTGATTGATCAAGTTGATGTCTGGTCTACCACTATTCCAGGTTAGTTTTTGTCCGCCGAACAATCCGTTTGTTAGTTCATAAAAAGTACTTGCGCCTTCAGCATTTACAATCAATAGTCTAGGGATTTTTTTTATCCATCCAAGATTGTAAAGTTCAATTAACGCTTTTCCACAACTGGAAGTATTTCCTAATGCACCTCCTGGATATACAATCCAATCAGGCGGGTTCCAATCCAGATACTCAAGAGCCCTGTATACAATTGTCTTTTGTCCTTCAATTCTAAATGGGTTGATAGAGTTTACAGTGTAGGCTCCCTTTTGCTGTGCCTCTTTCAACGAATAAGCGAGCGCGTCGTCGAAATTACCGTCAACTTCAATTACCTGCGCCCCAAATTGAAATGCCTGACCCAGTTTTCCTGGCGCAATCTCTCCTTTTGGCACAAAAACTTCACATTCAATATTTTCATTCGCGGCATACATTGCAGCAGATGCAGACGTATTTCCCGTTGATGCACAAATGACTCTTTTCATGCCAATCATTTTTGCGTGTGTTACAGCTGTGGACATCCCATTATCTTTAAAAGATCCACTTGGATTGTATCCTTCTGGTTGTAATAGTAGAGAATCGTTATTCATTAGGGAATATTCTGATACTTTTTTCATTTTGTAAGGTTTAGACTGCCTACCCTCAGAACCATCAAGAGACACGAGAACCCTTGAACATTCATGAAAATCTTCGGTGTCCAAATGTGCAAAATTGATTAATTCTCGAAATCTCCATACTCCACTTTCATTGTAAATATTCCCTCCATGATTTCTCCGCTGATAAAATACTTGAACAAGATCACGCGAGTAGTTGTGTTGATAAATTATGTCTAAAAATGAACCGCATTTGCAAACTAGCGTGTTGTTATTAATTTCATAAGTTAGATTACATGATGGGTTTATACATTTTTTGAATGGATTGTTTCCCATGCCAGCCATGAACTATTTCCTAAAAAAAGATATTTAGACGTTTACGGAAATTTTAACTTGAAAGAGAAACTCAGGTAGGTGGGAAAGCTCCACACGTATAGCAGTATCTTGGAGACGCTAAAGAAGAGCTGCAGAATGAGCATCTGGGTAAATTGCTGCCCTCATTTATTGGAGATCCGAAAACCGATCTGTATATCCT
>DASQWJ010000184.1:0-3790 GCA_035640315.1 Nitrososphaeraceae archaeon | reverse complement strand
AGCAAAAGTAAAGGCAAGGGCAAGAGGTACAAAAGTAAAGGCAAGGGCAAGAGGTACAAAAGTAAAGGCAAGGGCAAGGGCAAGAGGTACAAAAGCAAGAGCAAAAAAAAGGAATATGAGTAAGGAAAAAGGGAGTAAGGGGTCTGGTAAGATACAGGCAGGTACGGTGTTTGGAGTGGAAAAAGGAGATGAGACGCTAGGAAAATTAGAATTAGGAACTGAACTAGGGTTGAAAAAGGACGAAGAAGGGTCAGGAAAAATACAAGCTGATGCACAAGTAGGCTTGGAAAGTGACTCTTTGAATGAAATACAAGAAGTCGCCGGAGAAACTTTTGAAAACATAAAATCTGGATTAAAGGCAGCTAAAAGAAAGATAGGAGAACATTTCTAACAAAGGTAATTAGACAATAATACCTAATCATGATACTATACAACTACATTGTGATCTGAAAACGCAGTTTAGACTTTAGAAACTCATTCCTTATTTTATATACTTGAATTTTCTCTAAAAATTTGGGAACAATATCAAATTTGGTAACAAGTAGGCTTTTATCAATTAGACTTCTGCTAATTCAAAATAAAGAAAATCGAAATTTAGTTGAAATCAAGTTTCCAAGAATACAAGTACGATGTTACTAAACTTAACGGGGCATTTGCATTGCGAGAGCATCTCCTGCTCCTGATATCTGTACTAGTCATGAACCAGGAATCTTCTGTGACATTAATAAAGAAGAGTTAGCTGGGGGAGCCAAGTTATCGTCTGATCCAACTATTACTAAAGTTTCTTTATCAATATTTTTTAGATTGTTGGATACACCAGGCCAGTTAACAATGGCAAATCTGTTTTTCAACAGGAATTGACGCTATTGAAGATGGGCGGTACTCTTGTGTCGACTGGAGCTACGGGATATGACTCGACAATTGATTTAAGATACCTGTTTTTCAAGGGAATAAATTTATTGGAAGCAACACAGAGAACTAAAGCTGGATTAGAACAAGTAATACGATGGGCAAGCAAGGGAAAAATAAAGCCGGTAATAGATACTGTCCTACCTTTTAGCAGAATGGTTGAATGACATCTAAAGATGGCAGATTCTCAGTTATTTGGAAATATATTAACTACTCCGCAGAGACTCTAATTGGGTATTTAGAAATGAGTTTCAAATTTGGAACTGCAATAAACTGTATTGATGGAAGAACTCAGGAACCTGTAATAGATTTTATGAAGCAAAAGTATGGCATCGACGGTGTTGATATGGTCACATTTCCGGGAGCTGACGGGGTCGTATCGTCTTCAGGAAATTTAGATGCCATCGCGTTAATCCAGAACGCTGTTTCAATATCAATTGAGAAACACGGTTCGCGGATAATAGCTGTAGTAGGACATTTTGATTGTGCGGGTAATCCCGGAAACAGAGAACATCATTATGCACATATTGCTAATGCAATCCAACAAGTATCCTCATGGAACTATGATGCACAAGTTGTTGGACTGTATGTCAATAATAAACGACAGATAGAGGAAGTAAATTGAAATACGATGTCTGATGTTTAGGTTTAAAGTGTAGTTGGGGGTAACAGCAAATAAATAAAAAAAAGCACTAGTTATTGATGATAAAAAATAGAATTCTTCAAGTGGGATTATTCGGTTGTTTTACAATCAAATTCGGCCTCGTTTTCTTCAGCTTCCTTTTTAGTAGATCGCAATATACCATCCTTATGATGAGGAGGGGGCAAAGAGTATACATTTTCAGATCTGTCATGTTGTCAATATTTATCAAAAGTTACTATTAAGAATTTTTCAAGTCACTAAAACTAAAACTAGTCGCTTCACGTCAACTTTACTGTTTAGTAATTTAGAATAGTTTTCTGTATTCATTTATTACATTTAGTTTCAAACTCAAGTTCGCACTCGAATTTTTGAGATTGGGATATATTATACGCTTATTCTTCCTCCACCCACTATTCGTATATCCCTACTATCTGGATTCAAGAGGATAGCTATATCTCCAGCTTTAAATGAAAATACACTTTCTGATAAGATCTTGAGTTTATTACTTTCTAATTTCTGTATCTTTACAGATTTGATTTGAGTTCCTATTGATAGAAGGTAAGAGTGAGTTTCTGAAAGTTCATTCTTATAAAATGGAACCATATTGAAATCAATGATCAATTCTTGGACGTCTGAAGTATGATGTGGGTAGATGGAAAGAATATCTCCTCTAGTTATCTCATCAAAAGAAACTCCTGTAAGAGCAAGACCTACCCTAGCCGGACTATTTGATTCATCAACATTTTTGTCATGGATTTGTATACTTTTAATGGTAACTGTTTTCTTTTGAGGGAATAATGTTAGTTCATCATGTACTTTGATAACTCCCTGTTTAAGTATTCCCAGTACGACGACGCCTACTCCTTTTACATTAAATATGTTATCTATATTGATAATTGCTGGTCCATCTCTTTTCATCGGAACTAGGGAATTGATACTCTGTTTAAGACTTTCAATATCCTGTTCAACCTTGAATGATGAAGCAACTGTATTTTTTAACAGACTCTTGAGTGCTTCGCTGTCAACTCCATAAGAATGAAGGATAAATCCTTTATCTAATTTCAGTAGATCTAACGCTACTATTTGCTCACCCAGATACTTATCCAGTTTATCGACGTTGACAATAGAATACTCCCCAAGGTTTACTGCAGTAATCAATGGTTGAATTTTGTCAGGAAAGCCTGATGGTATTACGTAGGTCATAATTCTTTCATCTTTTTTACTATCATATGTTGTAATGTCACTGGACTGTCCTTTCTTACCTAATTCCTTTACAAATTCAGTTTGACCAAGACATACAAAATTAATACTTTCCACGATGTGTTTTTAGAAGACCATCTTTAAAATTTATTCCATTTCTAACTTTTGTTAGATTAGAAATAGTCATTTTTTCATCAAGTTCTAATTGGAAGGAGCAGATAACATCCAAGTATAACTCCACAAATATTACGCAAAATTTCAAATATAATGGAATATGAATAGCCTATATGAAATTAGGACAGAAACTCTTTGAAGAAGTGGGTAAAATTTCAGGGATAAAAGTGGTAAAGGTTCATCCATTAGAAGGAGTAACAATGGAGATCAGTTTCATGTCAGACATTAAAGGCATTGGAAAATATCCAAGCGGTAAAAATCTTGCTTCAGGCACTATAACAAAATATCCTCATGGGATTATTGATGGTTCTTGGCAAGGCACTCTTACAACTGAGCTGGGAGAGCAATTTATGTGGTGGTCACATGAAAAAAGCAAAGTAATTGAGAGTGATAAAATTAAGGGCCTCAATATTACAACAGGCTTTACTAATTCGCAAGAATTATCTTGGATGAATAACCTAATTATTGTAATAGAGATATCTGGTTCTGTGATATCTGACGAATTCAGTGCGATTGGATATGAATGGATTTGCTAGCTTGTTCATTTAGAAATAGTCAACAATGATACAATAATTCACGGTTCCAATAGCGCCTAGTCTTTTGGGTAATAGATTTTGGGTAATAGATTTTAGTAACATTATTGTGGTTCGGTAGGATTGGAAACTCCAACACTCCAGTCTTGAACCTGTGAGATAATTCTTGATTTTTCAATATCAAAGGACTTGTAATATTCAGACTAGTGCTTTTCATGACTCAAAACAGTTATCAATGCAGCATTCTTTGCAGCAAACTCTGCTCTCTTTATTGACGAATCGTCTGTTCCTATTATTATGACATCTTCTTCATGAGGCTGAAGATTCTGAA
>DASQWJ010000183.1:0-14877 GCA_035640315.1 Nitrososphaeraceae archaeon | reverse complement strand
CTGGAGAGAATATCTTTGTCGTCAGAAGTGGAAAACTCCATACTCCTCAGTTGTCAGATTCGATACTGGAAGGAATTACAAGAAATACTGCCATAACAATAGCAAAGGAGTTGGGATATGAAGTTGTTGAGCGCCCCATTTCCAGGACAGAATTGTATCTTGCTGATGAGATATTTCTTACAGGAACAGCCGCTGAAATAATTGCAATTACAAAGATAGATGGAACTATAGTTGGAAATGGAAGAGAAGGTTCAATTACAAAAAGCATAAGAGAGAATTACGAAAACATCGTGACTGGAAAGTCTGAAAAATTCATGGGATGGCTAACGCAAAGTTGGTAAAGAAAAAAAGCAGCGGTCTAAAAATTGGAGTAATTGGAGTCGGTGGTTGGGGAAAAAATCATGTTCGGGTTCTCTATAATATGGGAGTCCTTGGAGCTGTTTGTGATCTATCGCCAGAGCGTGCAAGAGAAATAGCAGAAAAATATGATACAAAATTTTATTCTTCAATGAGTGATTTTTTTTCCAACGAACGTGAATTGGACGCCTGTTTGGTGTGTACACCTACCAAATCACATCTATCAGTTGTAAAGGAGGTAATCCAAAACGGTTGTCATGCATTTGTAGAAAAACCACTTTCATTTTCATCTAGAGAATGTGAAGAAATGGCTGAACTGGCCGAAAAGGCCAATGTTGTCTTGACATGTGGGTATGTTGAAAGATTTAATCCTGCTGTTCAGGATTTGAAGAACATAATTCAGCAGCAGACATACGGAGATCTTTTGATGATGGAATTCCATAGGGAAAATAGAATGCCCTTGCATATCAAGGATGTAGGTGTAATATATGATACATCAGTTCATGATATTGATACTGCGATGTTTCTTTTCGGTAAGGGTCCGAAAATGGTCTTTGCTAGGGCTGGAAAAAAATTTCACTTGTTTGAAGATTTTGCGACAATAATGCTCGGATTCGAGGATCAGAAGGTTGCCATAATAGCATCAAATTGGGTTACCCCAAAGAAGGTCAGAACATTTTCTGCTGTGTGTACTGAAGGTACGGTTAACGGTGATTTTATTACGCAAGAAATTAGAATTGATTATGGCGATGCTACCATTATTCCCAGAAGACAACAGTTTCAGGAACCTCTTGTCCTAGAACTGCAGAATTTTGTTGATGTAATAGATGGTAAGAGGAAACAACCTGTTGTTACTTCTATAGAAGCCACAAATGTGACAAAAGTAGCTGAGGCAGCACTCCTTTCTAGTGAAACAGGTTCGCCAATTTATTTAGAATTGAAATGAAATAATAAGATGTGCAAACCAAGAAATTATCATGAGACGATCGATGCTGGACATCCTAGCATGTCCTATAGATAAATACTATCCATTGGAATTGGTTGAAATTGATACTGTGGAAGATAAAACTATTAATGAAAATGTGATAAAAGAAGGTGTTCTTTTTTGCTCTCAGTGTTCAAGGTTTTATCCAATTATTGAAGAAATCCCAGTTATGTTACCAGATGAACTGCGAGATAAAGAAAAGGATATCCAGTTTTTACAAAAGTGGCATGAAAAAATTCCCAGTAAAATAATAAAAAATGGAAATCCTTGGCATTTGTAGTGCAATACGAGAATTATGAAACGATATGAATTGAATATAGATATAGTATGGGTTTAAACATAGTGAAGATGGAATATGGAAAAACAAAATAATAATTTGACAAACTTTATTTCAGAAACTGCAAAAATAGGAAAGAATGTTAAAGTTTGGCATTTTAGCTATATTGGTAACAACACTGAGATAGGAGATAATGTTTCAATCGGTTCACTTGTTCATATAGATTATAATGTGAAAATTGGTGACAATACTAGAATTGAGGGATCCGTATATATTCCGCCGCTAACTACGATTGGAAAAAATGTATTCATAGGTCCTTGTGCGGCATTCACAAATGACCCTTATCCAATGAGCCCAAAAATGACCGGTGTTGTGGTAGAAGATGGTGCGATAATTGGAGGTAGAGCTGTATTTAAGGCTGGGATTACTATTGGAAAAAATAGTGTAATCGCAATGGGGTCAGTTGTAACAAAGGATGTGCCTCCGAATGTTGTAGTAATGGGCCACCCAGCAACTATAAGATATTCAAGGGAAGAATATGATCTAAAGAAGAATAAATGGAATTCCTAGTTTCATACGCAATTGACTAACGCAATTGACCAAATCAAGACTGGAAGATGGAATTATTCAATATTCATTACTTCGATCCAACATTCATTACAGAAATCTTCATCGTTTACTATTTTCCGTTGAAGATTTACTTCCTTTTCGTCATAAGTTTTGAGACACATGACACAAGTAGTCATCATATATTATATGCGGTTTTCACATATTAACATTGTGTAAAAATTGTATGATATTTGTTTATTTTTATAATTTATTATTTATGCGATTATTTATGAAATATGATTTAGGAAATTATTTGTTTTTGATTTATATTAATAAAAATTTGTAATCAAGATGATATGGCCCCCGACTTGCCACAATGGGGAATAGATCCAGTTCCTCCCAAACATAGAGTTCTTGGTGGTTTTCATTACTTTATCTTGTGGTCCAGTCTTGGTGTTGGCCTACTAGTTTTTTCTGCTGGATCCTTTTTGTCTGATGCTCCCTTCTACCAAGCGTTGCTAGCAATCATTATTGGTTCAATTACAGGATCTGTGCTGTTATCGATGGCAGGAAAAATAGGTAGCGATAGTGCAGTCCCGTCTATTATTGGAATACGCCCAGCTTTTGGACTGTACGGATCATATTTAGCTGCTATACTAAATATAATACAGCTTATCGGCTGGACCACATTTGAAATTTTGATACTTTCAAAGGCTGCCGAACAATTAACAAATACTAACGTTACTATTATGTGGAACATCTTGTTTGGAGTTGTTATTACTATGCTTGGTATATTCGGACCTTTATTTGTAGTAAAACAGTGGTTATCGAAATTTGCCATATGGATAGTTTATGCTTCATCAGCGATTATTTTGATTACCTTACTACTTCAAAATCTTCCAAATGTTCTGTCTGAAGAAGGCAACAATATGTCATTTTTTGTTGCATTAGATATTGTAATTGCCATGCCTGTTTCTTGGATGCCGCTAGTTTCAGATTATAACAGGTTTGCAAAGTCAGGCAAGGGCGCCTTTATGGGAACTATGTTAGGTTTTTCTATAACAAACATCATTTTTTATGTTGGAGGACTACTATTTGGAGTTGGAGATATTTCATCGATAATAATCTCTATTCAGGCAATCTTGTTTGGTTTTATTCTCTTAGTAATGATTGTCGATGAGATAGATAACGCTTTTGCAGACATTTACTCAGCAGCGGTTTCTTCCCAAAATATCTTTCACAATCTAAATCAGCGGCACTTGATTATTGGATTCTCAGCTGTAAGTACCGTTTTGGCTATTTTTGTATCTATTGAAGGATATGAACAATTTTTGTTTTTAATAGGGGCTTTGTTTATTCCTCTATTTGGAGTCCTTCTGACAGATTATTTTGTAATCAAGCGTGGTAGATACCAATATGATATGATGTATGGTAACAACATAATCAAGATAGGATATCCTGCAATAGTCTCATGGTTTACTGGTGCTTTGACTTATTATTTACTTTCCCAACTATCACCGATTTACTTGTCGCAATTACCAGCAATAGGCTCTACGATTCCAAGTTTGATAGTTTCTTCACTGCTATATCTTGTGATTGCTAAACTTGATCTAAAATTTAAGATAACCAAAACTCCTTCATAATATCAAATATCATTTGATCACCTACACTTTCCTTAAATCTAACTTTTCCTTAATACTATACAGTTGTCTGCATGTAGCATTCACAAGAATTTTTTTGATGATAAATGCCCTGAATGTAAATTAGAATATGCAGAATTAAAGGGCTTGACTCAGACCAAATCTCTAGATAATGAGAAATCGACAAAATTAGTAAATGAACCGAGTAAAACAACATATAAAGAATTTTCTGAAGAGAGGGCAAAAAAGCTCTATGAGGAATTATTGATCCAATATATGAGAACTAAATCACTTGATGAAGTTGAAGCTGCCAGAAGGGCAAGGCAGATCATACGAAAGCAATGTGCTATTAGAGGAATTAAAGCTTGGAACTGGCTAAAAACAGAATAAGCCAAGAACAGATTTGTGTAAATCTCATTATTTATTAATATTTGATAATTAGTTTTATTTGAATACGTTTATTGATTATTGATTCATAGTAAATATTTTATTTGTTTATTAGTATTCTATATCAATATCAAATGCCATTAGAAATGATAATTGATGAACTAACCGAATTAGCCCATAGAGGTGCCCTCTATGTGTTGATGGGTACCTTCGGATTCTTGAGTGTCATCATTGTAAATGGAATAATCAGATCCGGCCGCAAAGGCAAAAGAGATATGAATAAAACATAATTTACATATTGCATCGATGATATTAGATCTAACTAGAGAAATAAGGACTGACACCAAAGTCTTTCCTGGTTCACCCTTACCTAAATTTATTACCTGGAATAAAATGGATATTCATAATTATCACTCAGAAGTGATGTTTATGAGTACTCATACAGGGACGCACATGGACGCTCCATCTCATTTTGTGAGTGGTGTTTCATCAATCGACCAAATACCAGTCGATAGATTCATTTCAAGAGCTACTCTCATAAAAGTAGTAAAGGCATCAGATGAACTAATAACTGCAAGTGAAATACAAGCATCCAAAGTAGAGATATTAGAAGGTAATTCTGTTGTATTTTCTACTACATGGGAGAATGAAGTGGACAGCGATTATTATTTCAGTCATAGTCCAGGTCTTTCAGATGATGCAGCTGAATATCTGATAAATAAAAAAGTAAATGCTGTATGTATAGACTCACCTAGCATCGATAGAGGATCGGACAGTAATTTTCCTGTACATAAATTATTATTGAGTAAGGAAATCTTGATCGTCGAAAACCTCTGCAATTTGAGTAAAATTAATAACCAAAATTTTACTCTGATAATGATACCATTAAAATTATCGGGGGCTTCCGGTTCTCCCATAAGAGCAATCGCGACTGATCAGAATTTTTCAAGAAATTAGGAATAACTTTTGCAGATAATACAGTAATCTTTGCACGAAATTTACTCAATTTCATGATATAGAATATGTGAATTCTATGTGAATTCTACATCGAGTTTTAATACTCCTTACAAGTATAATCTAATAGAATGCCAACAGCTTATGTTCTAATAAATTGTGATCTAGGCTCCGAGGAGGAGATATTACAAGAAATCAAAAAGCTCCCTGGAGTAAGCGAAGTAAGTGGAGTATACGGTGTATATGACATAATTGTCAAGATTTCTGCGGATACTATGGACAAACTCCGAGAAACAATAACATGGCATGTTAGAAGAATAGATAAGGTTAGATCCACGCTGACTATGATAGTAATTGAAGGTCAAGCTGGAAAGGATAAAAAGAATCAGCCAAACATGTTTTGAATGTTCTTAATATTCTGAACAAGCGCGCATACTTCATCAAGAGTATTGAAGAAATGAGGAGACGCTCTTACTGCTTTTTTCTTTCCGCCTCCAACAATATCCCGCTCTGCAACAATTATTCTATTTTCTTCTAATTTGGATACCATAACTTTTGGTAGCACAGAATCTGTGGCAAATGAGACTATCGATGATCTAAGCTTCTCATCTTCAGGCCCAAATATCGAAACGCCAGCAATTGTTCTTAATTGCTCGATCATTTCATTGGCTATTTTCATGTTCATTTTTCTAATCGTGTCAATACCCACATGTTGAATATACTTCAAAGAAGATGTAAGGCCAGCAATTCCAACATAGTTTCTAAAACCAGTTTGAAATTTTTGTGGGGAATCAGCATATACCAGTTTTTTTTCTTCAGTTATAATTGCTGATTCTCCTCCGATATACTTGGGAATCAATAGTGGTGCGGATTCTTTTTTACAATAGAAGATACCAATCCCGGCGGGACCGCATAGCCACTTGAATCCAGGAAAGGCAAGAAAGTCACATCCAATTTTTTTTACATCAACTTTAATAGTACCAACTGATTGGGCAGCGTCTATTGAAAATAACAAACTATGCTTCCTTGCAATCTTGCCAATTTCTCCAACGGGCATTATTGCCCCATTATTGTAAAGAACATGACTGAGAGTTATCAACTTTGAATTCTTGTTCTTTGCAATTTTTTCAATTTTATCAAGATCAAAGAAACCATTTTTATCAATCTTTATCTCTTCCAGTTTTATGCCGTATTTTTTTGAAACATTGAGCCATGGAAAGTAATTAGCATAGTGCTCATGAAGACCCCCCCGGCAGATAATAATGTCGGATTTTTTCCATTCAATCCCTGATGCAACATAATTTAGTCCCTCAGTAGTACTTTGAGTGAAGATTATTTCTTCTGGTTCACAGTTAATGAAACGCCCCAGAATTTTTCGAAGTTCATTCATAAGTGATGTAATATACTCTTGAACGGAGGTTGAGTCAGGTCCTTCTTCTGAGCATCTTACTAGAAAATCAGTGATTGATTTTATAGTAGACAATGGTGTTGGTGCAAACGATCCACAGTTCATGTAGATCTTTTTTTTCGTAACTGGAAAGTCCTTACGTATTAATTCTATATCGTTTTCCATTGCATTATCATAATCCATTATAACCCCTTTTGGTAATTCATTATAATAAAATTATGATTTCTGAAATACTGGGCAATAGAGGTTTTAATACTCTAGTTTATGATGATGCCTATGCGAAAATATGTTTAATTGCATCAATCATATCAGAATTTCAGAATCAAAATCAAGGGTTAAATCGTAGGAAAATACTGTACCTGGATCTTGATGCAGCATTTACTGCTTATGTTAAAGCGGGATTGATTCCTTCTATGAAAATACGTAAGGTGGATAATAACACATATCAATCTGAATCAAACGCGCTGAAAATATATCTTCCTTCTGAGAAAATATTTGATGTTATCATAATTGATATATTAAAATCAATAAATGAATGTTCCCTAATTATTTTTGATTCTGTAAATTCATTTTACAATCTTTATTATGATAAGATCACAAATAACCCAAATAACATACTAAAAATTGGAAATCTTAACCAAATACTATACTTTATTCTAATGCTGATCCTAAAACATACATCAGAATATGATATCCCATTTCTGGTAACCAGTATGGTTCGTTATAAAGGAAAGGAAGTAGTAACAACCAACAGACTTCTTAGTAAGAAAAGCACATTGAATTTTCATGTTAAGATTAAGAATTTTAATGATCTTTCAGTTACGGTACTCGGTGATCTAAAGGAGAATCAAAAAAGTTTCATTATGAAGGATAAGGTTCTAAGATGGACTTGATCCTACTACCCGGCTATCTTAATTTTAACTATACTAAAGCCTACGATCAATGCAATAGTTAGGACGGTAAATCCTCCAATCATAAATGCCCACTGACTCTTTGATGTAGTAGCTTTTCCAGAGCTATAAAGCAAATAAGCTCCGAACATTCCCATAAATAGTATCATAACTATAACTATAGTTTCGCCTATGGTTTGAATTGATCTTGATGGAATAATAAATTCTCTTGACCGTGCCCCTTCTATAATTGAATTAACCAATCCTGAAGCAAATGCGAAAAATGCAACTAGATATAGTACCATCGCAAGCGTGAGATATTTTGTCGTGCCGGTAAGCATTCAGTTACTGGTATAATGAATTATAATTAAGTTTATCGAAAACTCCTATCTGAACTCTCGTAGGCCTCATTATCTGGTAAATTTATAAATTAATGTAAGAAGGGTAATTTTGGTTAGTTGGTTAGTTAGTTATCCTCTTCGATACGTACTGGTATTATACTGTCTGCCAGAGTGGTATCGACCCCTACTAACTCCTCTACTAAACCCAAATCTTCTTCTACTTTGACCATTGTAGCTGGATGACCTTTGTCTATTGACTCTATTTCTACTAACATACAATGTGGGAACTTCAATTCCTATTTCATCATTAAGTCTCTTCACTGAAAGTTCTGTTCGCTTGAGAATCCTTGCAAAATCTTCATACCTACTGCTTGAAACTAATGAAATTGCTTTACCAGTTGCACCTGCT
Source organism: Nitrososphaeraceae archaeon (assembly GCA_035640315.1). Taxonomy (GTDB): domain Archaea; phylum Thermoproteota; class Nitrososphaeria; order Nitrososphaerales; family Nitrososphaeraceae; genus TA-21. The sequence goes on along the minus strand of DASQWJ010000183.1, from coordinate 6,680 downwards.
CGCGCTGTTCTGCCAATTCTATGGAAGTATACTAGAGGGTCTTCAGGAATATCATAATTAATAATATTTCCAACTGCCGGGACATCTATCCCTCTTGCTGCAATGTCTGTAGCTACCAGTATATCATCGCTTCCGTTTTTGAATCTATTCATAGAGTAGTCTCTCTGTCTTTGAGATAAATCTCCATGAATTGTAATAACTCGAAAACCCTGTCTATTCAAATCATCGGCTATTCTCTGGGTTCTCTGTTTTGTCGCAACAAATACAATAGTCTGTTGTCCTTTTTCCCTGTTTTTAATAAAATTACAAAGATGCTTGAACTTTTCTCGCTCTTCAACAATTAGATAAGACTGATCGATAGTTTCTAAACTAATCTCATCCTCGTTGAGCCTAATTTGCTCTGGCTCTTTCATGTATTCCCTAGATAACCTTAAAATTTCAATTGGCATTGTTGCTGAAAATAGACATGTCTGCCTTCTTTCATTTACATAAAAGAGAATGAACTTGATATCATCAATAAATCCCATGTCAAGCATTCTATCAGCCTCATCTAACACCACAAAGCTGACATCATCTAATTGAATAGTACCTTGCTTCAGGTGATCAATTAGTCTGCCCGGGGTCGCGACAATAACTTGAATTCCTCTTCTTAGTTGTTCTTTTTGTATGTTAATACTCTGTCCACCGTAAACGGCAAGACTTCTTATTCCCATATATTTTGAGAATTTCCTAATTTCATTGTTAACTTGAATTGCCAATTCTCTAGTGGGGACAATAATTAAGGCTTGGATCGGTCCCCTTGACTTTACTTTACTTAGTAGAGGAAGAGAAAACGCAGCCGTCTTGCCCGTGCCTGTATGAGCCTGTCCTATCACATCTTTTCCTTTTAAAATAAGTGGAATACAATGTTCTTGTATAGGAAAAGGCTGCTCCATACCTATTTCTTTAACCGCCTTTACTATAGACGTATTTAGACCTAATTCTTCGAATGAAACCATTTTTTTAATTCACTTTTTTTGTTTTGTATTTTACAAAAGTTACGGAAGATCTGGAAAGATTTTTTTGATTTTACTTAACTTATCCGCCGTATCTTAAGTTAATTTAGTGAGCTTTCATCGGAGATATAAGTGTGATGATACAAAAATTTGGTCAAAATTGTATTGAAAGTAAGCGCTCTCAAAATCTCCAGTAAGCAAATAAGTGATTAAACAAGATATTAGACTTGATAACTTAAATTCTACACAAGTAATAATAAGAAAATATGATGGAGGATCAGGGTCAAAATCAAGATTTACGAGAGAAGAAATTACGGGGTTCTGGTGGATATGTGTTAGCCCATATTACAGATGAGGAGCAAAAAAAGGGCAATTTAGGAGGACCAGAGTTATTTCTTGCAGGGATAGGAAGACTTCCTTCCGATAGGCTTGTCAAATATCATTGTAACAAATGCGACAAAGATTACGAAGGATCACCTAACATCAGTTTTGAAAATCCTAATGAAGATCTTGGTGAAGGCGTTACACTATTTGAAAAGGGCGAATACAAATGTAATACTTGCAAAAGTATAATTGCACAGTATAGAAAATTTGACGCCCCTGAAGAGTCCGAACCTAGAGTAGAAACCAAATCACCTGAAATTTCAAGTACAACTGAACTACCAGTTACTAAAAATACCGATAAGATTTCCAAAACAACTGTGAATCCACCGTCATCAGCTTCTATTTCACAAGGTGAATTTATCTCCATTCAATCGCTCGTTGGAATGCCTGCATATGATTGCGACGCCATGTTGATTGGTAATGTTCAAGAGATAGGTCTTAAGAAGACTTCTAAAGGAAAAGTGGAAATAAGTCTCAAGATTCCTAAAAAGAGTAATAACCAAAGTGTAGAAGTTACTTGGAAAAATATATCTAAAATTGGAGATATAATTTTACTTGAAAACTCAGAGTCTTCTCAACCCAGTCAACAAGGCAAGTGTCCACATTGTGATTTCCAAAACGAAAGTGATGCAGTATTTTGTTCTGAATGCGGTAAGAAAATTAATAATGAATAGATCCTGTATTATCAGTAAAGCCTGATACAAAATTCTGATGGTTTGTTATGCAAGACCGATTCTTACATCAACTGCAATTGCTCCTTTACCTTCTTCAAGTACCAATAGTGGATTCATGTCGAATTCTGTAATCTCAGGAAAATCTGTAACCAGTTGAGATAATCGAAGGAGGCATTCGACCAATACCTTTATGTCAGATGGAGGTTGCCCTCTAATCCCTTTCAATATCTTGTACGTCTTGATTGATTCTACCATCTTCATTGCTTCTTGTTCATTTATAGGAGCCAATCTGAATATCACATCTTTGAGAGCTTCTACATAGATTCCCCCAAGGCCAAACATGATTAAAGGTCCAAAAAGCTTATCGTGTTTTGCTCCAAGAATAGTTTCTCTGGCAGATTCTATCATCTGTTGGACAAGTACTCCTTTAATATTTGCGTCCTTTTTGTAATTCTTTGCATTGTTAATTATTTCACTGAAAGAAGAAGAAACCTGTTGCTTGTTCTTGAGACCTACCTTTACTCCCCCAGCGTCTGATTTGTGGATTATGTCTTGCGATACAATTTTCATCACAACGGGATAACCAATTTCTTCGGCTCTCTTTACGCATTCTTCCTCATTAGTACAAAGGTAACTCTTGGGCCTCGGAAATCCATAAGCGTTAAGAACATTGTATCCTTCTTCTTCCAAAAGATTTTTTCTTCCATCCTTTCTTACAGTATCAAAAATTTGTTTGACTTTTTCCTTATCAACATTAAATTTTTTAATTTCAATTTCTTTTTCCGCAATCCAATTAGAAAAATCATACATTGCTTTAAGAGTCCTTATTGCTGGTTCAGCATATGGAAAGTATGGAATTCCGCCATCGGAAAGAATTTGCTTATTTTCTGTTCCTTCTGCAAGACCCATAAGTGCCGCAAGTGAAGTTCTTCCGGAATTGGCAGTGGTCTTGACTATAGTTCTCGCAAGGTCATTATAATCTAAAGTAGCTGATGGAGTACACATAGTAACAATCGAACCTACGTTTGGATTAGAAACGACTTCATTGAGCACCTTTTCAAATCGATTATAGTCAGCATCTCCCACAATGTCTACTGGGTTTCTTGCGGATCCGTGCGTGGGTATAACTTTGGCTATTTCCTCTCTAGAAGCACTAATATCTGCTAGTTTCATCCCGTACTTTGAACAGGCATCTGTAGAAATTATAGCAGGTCCGCCAGCATTTGATACAATTACCGTACCCTTGTCATTCTTTGGAATTGGTTGCTTTGAAAACGCAGTAGCAAGGTCAAAGAGTTCTTGCATTGAGTCTACTCTGATTACGCCGCTTTGTAAAAATAATGCATCATACACCTCATCAGCTCCCATCAAGGCCCCTGTGTGAGACATAGCTGCCTTTGCACCCTCTGGAGTTCTTCCAGATTTTATGACAACTATGGGTTTCTTGTATTCTTTGGTTGTTTTTCTTCCTATTTCCATGAACCTTCGACCATCATGAATGTCTTCAAGGTACATGATAATTACTGAAGTCTCGGGATCATGACATAATAACTCTAAAACATCGTTTTCATCAACATCTATCTTGTTTCCCATACTGATTACTTTTGAGAATCCTATACCCTGTCCCATAGCGTCTTCAACTGTAGCAGCACAGATAGCTCCACTTTGAGAAACGAGAGCAATATTTCCATGTTTTGGTGTAATTTTCAGAAATGTAGAATTCATCATATTTTCTTTTGACAAGCTCATTATACCCAAGCAATTTGGGCCAATAACTCTAGTACCGTATTTCTTGCAGATGACAGCAACCTCCTTCTCAAGGGCGGCTCCCTGCTCATTAACTTCCTTGAATCCTGCTGAAACAATTATGGAGCCCTGAATTTTTTTCATTCCGACTTCTTCCATCACTTTTGGAACAATCTTGTTTGGGGTGGCAACAACGGCCAGATCAATATCTTCTGGTATGTCAAGAACACTCTTGTATGCCTTGATTCCAGATACATATTCATTATTAGGACTGACCGGGTAGATTTTGCCTTTATATCCATTTTTAATATTTGAAAAAATTGCCCTACCGATGCCTGGTTTCTCAGAAGCACCTATAATTGCAATTGACCTTGGTGATAGAAATACACTCCTGTTGGTAGATGACTCACTCGTCTCACCATGCGAATTCATACAAAAATAATTTTGCCTACATAGTTATAAATGCAGTGCTAAAGTTTAATCTTAACTTTTTAGCGCAGGTTCTACCAGTTAAACTGAATATTCTTGTGACAATAGTTTAACTGAAAATTGAAAAAATAAAATATATCTTCCACTTTCATTAATCCTTTCTATCTATTGGTAATCATGTCAATACTATGACATAGTAACTCAATGGATCTAGACGTTCATTTATCCCGCTTAGATCTTGGCTATATAAGATATAATTCCTTATCAACAATTCTGTGTGACCTACCCGTTTAGAAGCAATTGTGTTTGATAGATCGATTTACGTCGATTACCTGAGTAAGATGACTGTAATTCGAATAGACTTTTAATTTCATTAGTGTTGGAATTACTGAGTAAAACTTTACAACCCTTATTTGTCAATTCATTGAATATACTTGCAAGTTCCTTTTGGTCCTCAAGAGAAAAACCATTGTTAGTATAGCTGGTAAAATTTGAAGTATTACTGACAGGATAGATTGGTGAATCAAGAAATACAAAGTCGATTCTTTATAACCTTATATGCATTAATTAATTTGTAATTGATATCTGAAAGAAAAGCGTTCCTATCGGGAGAAGCTAGTTGTAAGAATACAGCTCCTCCACCAAGAAATGGTTCAAAATATCTGGCGAACCTAGGTGGGATGAGTCGAACTATCTGCGGTATTAACTGAACTTTGCCGCCCGCCCATTTTATGAATGGATGACATCCAGGTGTTTGATAGAGTGGTACTTTTCCCTCTTCCATTTTCATAATGAGATTCAATCTCAATTCCTAATTGTAAAATAATTTGCATATAAGCATTATAATTTTGAAGAAATGGGCTCTTAATGATTCATTTATTTTTTGGAGTCTCGGTAGTCTTGCTTGGCTTTGCTCTATATCCTGTTCTTGTCATTTTGATGTCGCATCTTATGCAAATTTTTCCTGCCATTGTACTTATCATCGTGTCAGTGGGAGTCAGTTGATGACACATTGCGCAGGCTGTTACAGAACTATATAGATTCAATTCAATATCATTTCTAATACAACTTATGCTATTTATCTGTAAAATAGTTCATTATGATTTACAGTCAATACCGGTATATGTTTTTGAGATCAAATTGAGCGGATAGAATAATCCTTAGAAGTTTCGGCGTATAGAAATTATTATGGTATTCCTAATATTTCCATTCATCTGATATATTATTCCACCAAGACCTATATTGCTTGGCGTCCTTACCAAGTTCATCTTTTATTCTAAATTCAATTGAATAAAACATATTCTCCATTGCATCAGTTCCTCCATCCGCATGTAGCTCCTTACCAACTATAGATACCCTTTGTTTTTTAGATTCTAAATCTGGTGCATTCGGGTTCTCGATACAGTAGGTAAGAATGTCATAAACCTCTTCTTCTAGAAATGCATCCATCTTACTATTCGCCTATTCAAATCATGAAATACTCTTGATATAAATTCTACGGATTGAAAATTGAAAAAATCAATTTGTCATTGTCAATTTTGCCTATCTTTCCAAACTATGCCCAATTCAAATATGCTCGATTAAAGATTTAGATGGAATAAAGTAATATCACATATGATCTGATGAACGCTTGATAGAATCTCAATTTCTATATCTGACAACTATCGGCTGGAGAACTGGTAGACAACATAGGATAGAAATATGGTATGTAGCCCATAACGAGAGATATTACATTATGTCAGAATGCGGAATCAATGCTCATTGGGTCAGGAACATCAACCATAACTCGAGAATTTCATTTAGTATTAACAACTCCAATTATGAAGGCGAGGGTAGAATTATCGATTCTGCGAAGGAAAGTCAATTAGCAGCCAAGGTTTCAGAAATTATGAATGAAAAATATCATTGGGATCAAGGACTGATTGTCGAACTTAGACCATTAAATGTTCATTAAAAACAGCTAGTTGGTTGTTTATGTTACCTGATCTAATATCCATTCCTTAAATTTTCTAACTGCAAATTCTTCAGATTCCTTTATAAATACAGGATCCTTAAGTTTCCACTTATCCTGTGGGATAGAGTCAAAAAATTCTTGCATAAATAGAGTAAATCTAAACCGCAGATTTCTTGGATTTTCATTTAAATTATAGCGCTTTAGAATTATTGCTATTTTTCCAAATGAGGTATCATAGTCTCTTTTGAATGGTGTAATTCTTAGAGTCTCATTTAGTATTGAAGTTACAGAGTCAATATCTTTGTTGATAGTTATCAATGCCTATACATAATTATTATTGATGGTACTTTATCGTTTGTCTTCAAGTTACTGAATTCTATTCTTTCGCACTATGAAATGGTATTACAGATTGAATGAACTAACCATATCTTGTTCAAAATTAAACGTTGCTATGTAATAATTCCCAAAAATGTTTTTGTAAATCTTTTTTTTGCTATT
>DASQWJ010000182.1:0-3336 GCA_035640315.1 Nitrososphaeraceae archaeon | reverse complement strand
CTATTATTCCAATTTGATAATCATTACTTATTTTAATTTTCTTTTTATAAATAAGCTTCTTTCCAACTTGTATGTTATATCATACTGATTTTATGAAATAGCTATATCATATATATACATATTTATATATTCTTTGGATTACAAAATATTTTAATTTACTCTAGCAAGTCCTTTGCAGATCAAGTAAACTGCTGCATAGATAGGTAATCTTGCAGTCTGTTTCTTTATATTAAATGACTGACCTTTTAGTTTTAGTTTTATAGATGTTTTTATATCTACATTAACTTCTTTATCTGTTAAGAGACATGCATCACCTAATGGATCAAATGACTCTATTTCGTTACATCTCATTTTAACTAATCCACTTTTGCTGTTTAGGGTACCTGCCATTCTGAATACTCTGTGAACATCCATTGTTACCTGGGGGTCTATTCTGACACCCATATCTTTAGTCATTTTAACCAATTTAGTCTTAAAGCTGCTATATCCTCCTTTTTCTCGGACTATATTATTTAATTTAAGTATGGATGATTGATCAATTCCTAATTTGTCTGCTATTCTCCTGCGCCAACCATACATCATTCCAGTCTTTGGAAATTTAATTAAGAAACCATCATCAGATTGAGTTGTTTTCCTTACACCAATACTTTCTGTCATTATGTCATTTCCAATTAGATAACCTACAATATCTGACCTAGCTTGTGAACTCAAGTGATAGAAATCGTTATCTGTAATATGAATGTGATATCCATTGTTTCCTGAAAAATAGATATGAATAGCCTTTTCTTTGATACCCAAGTCGTATGTCAACAGATCGATTAGATGCTTTACTTCTTTTTTTAAAGCATAGTTACATTTGTTACAGAAAAGGGATGTATGACTTATCTTTCCAGCTTTACAAGATAAGCATAATTCAGACATATTTTCTTGTATACTTCCACAATTTGTGCATATAAAGTATGAATGTGTTAGCTCGCATGGCAAATGCAAATCCTTTACATCGATATCAAAAATAAGATCTGCTCCGATCCACTGCTTTTCTTGCATTTTATATGTAGGAAATCTGTAATATGCATTTGAACAGTAAACATCTGAAGGAATTTGTTTAATCAATGTTGCCAAAAGTTCACCAATATTTCTAAATGCTAGATGTCTAATCATCCCTGCTCCAAATTGCATGTACCCAAATTCACGTTCTTCCATGCGTTCCGGAACTTCAATAATTTTGCCATATTTGAAATAATATTCTCTGAATGCACCCCTGATGAGCTCTATACTCTTCTTTGCAGATTCATTACTGCTAATCATAATGTTTCTTATTCTTCTTCAAATTCTGACCGAATTGAATTGGATTTGTTATGCCATTACATTCTTCAGTTGCAAAGCAAAGATTTTCGTTTAGAAGTTTTTGGCAGGAAGGAACAGAATATTTTATATGGCTACCTTTAATGCCAGCGAGATGTTCTACCTGATACCTTGTAATCTTTTCATTATAATCAGGTGCATTACGAAATAATAGTACAATTTCATCTATACTTTTCCCAATCCCTAACATATAAGTCGCAAGCATTAGCCTTGCAGAATGTGGAAGATTTTCTCCATTGTTCATTATACCTAGTGCATGTTTTATACATGGAGGATAATCTATTATTTTATGTATGTGGTACTCATAATTAGGTGCAAGTTTGGTTCTCAACTCATCTGCTTTTGTTTTAATGGCTTCTGGTAATGTGGATAAGGCCATTGATTTGACCCTGTTGTAAATTAGAGTACTCAGTTCAGTTCTAATAAGTCTTACAGTATCATCAGCGTCAAGATAAACGTAACCTTTATGCACCAGTCTATTGATCAATTTCCATTCTTGTTCATGGAAATGCGATGCTCGCATAATATAGTCGGTGACTTTAATTTTGAACAACCGATTATTCTCAGAATCAATATCAACATTAATTTTGAATAATTCCCCAAAAATTTTGAACAGAAGAAGACGTTTCTTTTGTTCATTTTTTTCTTTTTTTAGATCTTCAGTCAAAAACCTTTCTGCTCTCATCGCTTCAAACAGAGAATGCTTTTTTAGAATTGATTCCATTCCGATTGATTTTGCTATTATGAGCGTAACAATAAAAGTAAGTATTTCGATTTCATATTTATCCAGTTTTTCATAGGTCGTTGCGTTAGTTATTTCTATCTCTAGTTTCTCACCTGCCCTGTCTATAATATATTTCATCTCAGGTCGATTAAATTCTTCAAAGTCAAAGTGGGCCTCCCGGATGTAATCTGAGGCTGCGTTTAAAAAAGGATATTTTGCCAGATCTCCAGTTCCAAGTTTTATAGACAATATTGCAATCAATTTATTGATGCACTAGAATAAAAATACGATTGTAAAGTTTTACAATATTTTAAATGGAGGATATTTTGATTAGAAAACATGAATGAATATAAGAATAGGATTTCATGTCTCAATTGCAGGTGCAATATCAAACTCAGTAAGTAATGCCTGCAATATTGGCTGCAGTGCTTTTCAAATATTTACTAGAAATCCCAGAGGCTGGGCTGCTAAGCCAATTGATAAAGAAGATGTTAAAATTTTCCAAAAAAAATTGGCTGACAGCAAGATTCAGCAAAATTCAGTTGTAGTCCATATGCCATATCTTCCTAACCTCTCAGCTCCTGATGGAGAGATATACAGGAAATCAATAGATATTCTTTCAGAAGAGGTGCATAGGTGTGGTATGTTAGGCATTTCTTACCTTGTAATCCACCTTGGTAGCCATCTTGGAAGAGGATCAGAAAATGGAATCAATCAGCTGGTAAAAGCTTGTAACTATGCACTTGATCACTATAAATTGTATTATCGAAGGATCGTTCCAGTTACGATACTCATTGAAAATAGTGCAAGTCAGAAAAATAGTATAGGTAGCAAATTCGAGGAGATCAGGATAATACTGGACAAGTTAGACTCAAGAAAAAGATTTGGCGTATGCCTTGATACATGTCATGCATTTGTTTCCGGTTATGATTTGCGTACAGAGACATGGACAGATAAAATGCTAGATCATTTTAACAAAACAATAGGATCGAAGGAACTGAAACTAGTGCATCTAAATGATTCCAAATTTGATATAAATTGCAACGTTGATCGTCATGAACATATTGGACTTGGAAAAATTGGAGAGGCAGGATTTGCTGCGTTATTTAAGCATAAACAGATTATGAGTTTACCACTAATAATGGAAACTCCTATTGATGAGAAAAGGAGAGACTCCGACAATTTAAAAGTTGTCACAGACCTTATCGGACGGTCAATTTCCAATTAGGGAAGTAACGGGCAGATTT
>DASQWJ010000181.1:0-7836 GCA_035640315.1 Nitrososphaeraceae archaeon | reverse complement strand
TTATTATTCTCAAGAAACATTTCAATACCAAATACTCCAACTCCTTTCAATGACCTGACCACTTTTTCAGAGATGGCCTTCGCATTTGCTTCTACCGTTTTATTAATTCCGGCTGGAACAATAGTTGTATCTAAGATATTGTTTTTGTGAATGTTATGAACTACTGGAAACGACGTTACCTGTCCTCGAGTATTGCGAGCGACCATGACGGAAACTTCTTTGTTGAAATGTACGTATTTCTCTATCATGCATTTTCTTCCTTCAAAATATAAAATTCCTTTTTCAATATCCTTGGCAGATCTGATCAAATAATTGCCCCTTCCATCATACGAATCCTCACATGCTTTTAGTACCAATGGATAGTCCGAATCCTTGCAAATTCTCCTTGCTTGATCAATTGATATAATCTCCTCAAAATCTGGAACTGGAATAGCTTTTGATTTTAGAAATTTTTTTTGTCTTAACTTGTTCTGAATCGTATTAAGTACAGCAGGAGAAGGATGAATTGGGAGTCCCTTGGATTCAAGTTCTTTAAGTACGGAGGAGTTTGCAAGTTCAATTTCATAGGTTAGCACATCAGATTTTTCTGCCAATTCGAGAATTGCTTTCTCATCTTTATAATCACTAACGATCAATTGATCTGCGATCGTTGAAGCAGGACAGGCCCTATCAGGATCCAGGTACGCAAGATTCAGTGACATTCTCTTTGCTTCAATACCTATCATTTTTCCTAGTTGTCCGCCGCCGATTATTCCCAACGTAATATCATTAGGTGAGAGTTGTGATTTGTTAAATGAGGGCTTCATTCTCGATACAAAGAATACAAAATTATTGGAAATTTAAAGTATCTAATTATTCTTTAAACTTTAAAAGATTAAAGTTGTACTAATTGGTATGAGTCTTAAAGGAAAGGTCGCTATTGTAACAGGCGCTGGTGGAGGAGTTGGTAGGTCCACTACTGAACGCCTTGTTAAGGAAGGTTGCAAAGTGACTCTGGTAGGCAGAGATCGTTCTAAATTGGCAAGAGTTATTTCAGATAATGATAGCTCGAATAATTTACTGGCCGTTAGTGCAGATATTACAAAGGAGGCAGAAGTGCTAAATGTGATTGAACAAACCCTCTCGTCCTTTGACACAGTTGATATTCTTGTGAACAATGCAGGAGTTCTCAATGATCCAATCCCATTTCACATGATGACCGAAGATCAATGGGACAATCTAATATCAACAAATTTGATTGGAACTTTTCAGATGACTAAAGCAGTATTACCAATTGTAATGGAGAAGAAAATTGGAAACATAATTAATATTTCCTCGCTCTTGGGAATTCGGGCTATACCAAATGTCCCACTTTCAATTTATGGTGCTACTAAAGCTGGTATCATAATGTTTACAAAGAGTATCGCAGTTGAGTATGGGTCATATGGTATTAGATGCAATTGCATAGTACCTTCTACAATAAGAAGCCCCATGATTGAACCATATTTGCAAGATGAGAAATCTAGGGAGCAACTGGAATCATCTTTTCCATTAAGAAGAATAGGAAATACCAGCGATATTTCAGGCGCAGTTGCCTATTTGTGCTCTGAAGATGCTAATTGGATCACTGGTACTACTTTGACCATTGATGGTGGTTTCTCGGCTAAATAATCATGCAGGAACAGAATGAAAAACACTAGAAAAATCATTTCTTAACTGTTCACGATTTCAGCTCGGATTTCATTTTTTTTATTAATGGAATTACCTTTTCCACTATTATTTCATGAAAATTGTCTGTTCCTGCATCAAGAGAAAGTATTATCACAAATGACAATTTCCTGTTATCATCAGTTACTGGAATTGTAGCTCGAATTAGCTTGGCATAATGTGAGCTTGCATACTGTATTTTGCCTAACAGTACTTCCCATCTAAGTCTTGTAAATTGCCTTGTTGCTGCAGTGATTGCATACTGAGCCCTTTCTTCTGAAGAAAGAAGAGGTTTGATACCCTTGCGATGACTGATGTATAATATTATGCCGTCCTCATTAGTGATTCCAGCAGATCTAATTGATGAATCAACTTTGATTATTTCTTGACATAATGTCTTGTACGCCGAATTTTTCAATAGAAAAAAAATTATCTCGCGGTAATTTTAATGTCTTGCTGTTAGGGTTAACTTATCCAAGTATGCTAAACTAGAGTGCAACTCGCCTTTCACAAAACAAATTATAAATCATTTCACTTGGGCGAAAAAAGGGAAAATACCACATCACTTTTTATGATCCCATCATTCCAGGCATTTTTATTGGAGTTCTATATCCGGAGGTAATGTTTATGCCATTGTCTGCTACAATTTTTACAAGATTCAGGTTACTTCCTTCCGGGGGTGAAAGCGAAATTTTTTCTCCAGGATTAATAGTCAGGATGGTCTCGTTCTTGATTCCATAATCAACAAATACATTCGAGATCGGTTGCTTTCCTACATTTGAAAGTATTATCCTACTATTTATGAAAAGGGATTGATCTTCTCTCATGGCGTCAACCTCTAATGAATAGTCTGGGCGATTATAATATTGAATAATCATATATGAAAGAAAAGACAGGCAAGCAATGCTTGCAATACAAATGGCAATTAAATAAAGTCTTTTCAAATCTAAATTAGTTTACTTCTCAAATATTTAAGCAGTCGAGTAATTTTTGCCCAACCTAAATCTGTTTTTTGAAAATTATTCAATTTTCCGAATCTCCCTTCACTTCGGCCCTAGTCTTAAAAACTGGCTTTATGCCCAATGGTTGATAATTTCCGGTGGAACAAGAAAAACATAATTCCCTTTCATCAATTCCAATCGCCTGGGCAAGCGTAACAGTATCATTGTAAATTACTTTATCTGCACCGAGGCTCTTTGCAACCTCAGATTCAATGTCTCCTTCATTATTTTGATTCTGGAAGGCCAAAAGTTCATCTTGTGACGGAAAATCGATACCTGCATAGCAAGGATATTTTATGGGAGGAAAAGTAACAATGAGCGATATTTTTGAAGCTCCTGCAGAACGTAGTATCTTTATAATGAATTGGGAACTTGTGCCTCTAACTATGCTGTCGTCTATCACAACTACATTCTTTCCTTTTATGACTTCGGGTATTGGAACAATTCCTTTGTTAATCTCTACACGTTCTCCATGGAAGGGCTCAATGAAACTTCGCATTGAACCCTTTTTACGATAGCGGTCTTTCAATAATCCCTCTTCAAAATGAATTCCCAATTCTTCGGCATACCCCAGAGCAGCTGGTCTGGCTGAATCAGGGACAGGTATAACAACATCAGCATCTCTTACGGGATATTTTCTTGCCAAATAATGTCCCATTTTCCTTCTTGCTTCATAAACATTAACTCCTTCTATAGTACTACTTGGATGCGCAAAATATGTGAATTCAAATGCACAATGCGAATGATACTCGCTAGTGGAAAATTGCTGCCTTTCAATTCCTTTTGAACTAATCCTTATTAGCTCTCCGGGTTGAATATCTCCAAGAAGTTTACCTCCAACAGTATCAATAGCGCAAGATTCTGAAGATATCATGTAAGTATTGGACTCTTCTATATGACCCAACACCAAAGGTCTGAATCCGCGCGTATCGCGAACTGCATAAACAGAACCGTCATCAGTCAAGAGGGTAAAACAGAAAGATCCTATCATTTCTTCCTTTAAGACGCGTAGCGCGTGGACCATGTTATCATTCTTTTCGAGATGCATCATCAATCTTTGTGCTGCTAATAATGTATCAGTCATTGTTTGTGGCGAAAATGTGCAACCTCCTACCATGTTAGACAATTCTTCAACATTGGCTATGGTGCCATTATGTGCAATACAAAGATCTTTTATTTTTAATGGTTGCGCATTATCCAAATTACTTTTTCCAAAGGTTGAGTATCTAACATGGCCTATGGCAGCATGAGAACTATACTTTCCGATAATGCTTTTGAAATTTCTTGAAGCCGAAACCAATCCTAAGCTTTTGTACGGTGGCTTTGATGGGACGGCAAATCCCCACGATTCCTGGCCCCTGTGTTGTAATGCCCTTAAGGAATCAATTACATAAGGTATAACATTATGGCCATTGAGTGAAAAAAAACCAATGACTCCACAATTCTCATGAACCATTGACAATCAATTCTTCCAGATCGATTTAATTAAAACTTACCCCAATTAATTTGTGTCTAGATTCCATCCATTGTGCTATTCATTGTGTTGTATCTATTTGCTAGTTCTTTAATTGGTAGATTTATCACTTCTTTACCAGAATTGTGTATATTTAGAGCCATCGTAGAATCTGTTCTCCCAATCTCGCCAAAACTACATTTTCTATTTCTCAGAAATTTCCTAATCTTGTCAGGATTACTGCTACCTATTATGAACCTCGAATGGCTTTCAGAAAAGAGTAAAAAATCAGTACGGTTACAGCTGTTTGGAATATTTTTCAAGTCTACGTTTATTCCAATATTTCCAAAAATGGCCAGCTCCGACAGTGCTGTTCCAATTCCACCTTTGGAACAATCATGCACAAAATCAATCAAACCTTTTCCTATCATATCCAGCACAGCCGATCTATTTTTTTTATCCGTTTTCAAATTAACCTTGGGAACTCTTCCACACTCTGCATGGGCTATTAACTCAAAGTATTCAGAGCCACCTAATTCTTCTCTTGTTTGACCCAGAATGAATAAATTGTTTCCCATCTTTGGTATATTGTTAGTTATATGATTTCTGTCTTTAATGAGACCTATAGTACCAATCACTGGGGACGGTTTAATAGGGGAATTCATCGTTTCATTATAAAAGCTTACTTTTCCACCAACTACTGGAATTTTCATATAATTACAAAAATCTATAATTGCTTTTATTGATTTTATAAAAGTCCAATAAATATATGGATTCTCAGGGCTTCCAAATTGCAGGTGATCTAGGATGCCTATAGGCTCTGCTCCGGTGCATGCAACATTTCTACACGATTCAGACAAGCATCCTAGCATTCCCTGATATGGATCTAGATAGCAGTGCTTGGAATTTCCATCTAATTTAATTGACACAAACTTGTTATCATTCACTCTTATTACCGATGCATTAGCGCCTGGTTTTATTACCGTTCTTAGACCCACTTCATGGTCATATTGTTGGTAGACCCAATCTTTATTACCAATATTGGGATTGGCAAGCAGTCTTAATAAAATGTCATTATAATTGTCCAGTATTTCCAATTTGATTTTTGTTTTTAGTTTATCCAAATACTTCGGTCTCTTTGATTTCCGTTTAGCTAGAGGAGCATTGACCATCAAATTACAAGATAAACCTGCTATTGGTTTTCCATTATAAAGAATTTTGAGCTTATCATGACCTCTTACTTTACCAATAATAGAATACGTTATACCATATTTCGTGAAAATCTCATTAAATGTTGATAATTTGTTCTTATTTATGATATACACCATTCTTTCTTGGGATTCCGATATCATGATCTCATTAGGAGTTAAGTCATCTATTTTGGTATGTACTGCAGATAATTCAATTTCAAACCCCTTTTCAACGAGGTCTGATAGCTCTGAAAGACAGCAAGACAAGCCTCCACCTCCAAGATCCTTTGTGGCATTAATGCATCTTCTATTGGTTGCTTCAATTGTAGCCTCAATCAATAATTTTTCCAAGAATGGATCAGGAATTTGAACAGCTGACCTATCTTGTTCATTGTCAAGTAATTTAGAAGCAAATGATGCCCCGCGGATTCCATCCTTTCCTGTAGGATTGCCTGCCAAAACTATGATATCATCCTCCTCTGCATGATTGGAAATAATTTGATTTCTTTTTCCAAGCCCTATTGCAGCTACATCCACTAAACAATAATCCTTAAAGGAATTATCAAATTCTGTATCTCCTCCAACTGTGGGTATTCCAATGCAATTACCATAATCAGCTATTCCTTTCACAACATTCCTAAACAACCATTTTGATTTTGAAGTCTTATTCACCTTATCAATTGAGGAGAATCGTAGAGCATCAAGTAATGCAATAGGTCTGGTTCCCATGGATATGATGTCCCTTATGACTCCACCTACACCTGTGGCAGCGCCACCATAGGGTTCTACTGCGGATGGATGATTGTGGCTTTCAATATGAACCGTTATAACATCGTCGTCTCCAATATCGAGTACTCCAGCATCATATCCTGGTCCAACAATAACCCTTTTACCATGTGATGGTAATGATCTTACAAACTTTTTTGATGATTTATATGAACAATGCTCTGACCATTCAGCATCGATCATATCAATTTCTAGCAGGTTAGCTTGTCTACCTAATTTTCTTAACAAGTAATTTTGCTCTGATTTGGTTAGCATTCTATTTCATCAAACTAGTTTTTTATATACGACGACAAGAAATTTTTTAAAGAATAAAATATCAGGTCCGCATTACTTTTTGTCTGGTTGGGCGAAAGAATGGGTTCAGACGCCCTTTCTGGATGTGGCATTAAACCCATGACATTACCTTCCTTGTTACATATTGCTGCTATCATCTCTGTAGAACCGTTTGGATTTTGATCTTTATATTTGAAAACAATCTGGTTATTTTGTTTCAGTTCACGAAGTTTATCATCGTCTATGACAAAACGGCCTTCTCCATGCGCTATTGGGATAGCTATTTCATCGTTTAATCTGAACATATTAGTAAAAGGTGTGTTGACATTTAATACTTGCATTTTTAACCACTTACAGGAAAATTGTAATTTGACATTTTTTATCAGCGCACCTGGTAATAATCCTGCTTCAACTAGAATCTGAAAACCATTACAAATGCCAAGAATTGGTAAACCCTCCTGCGCTTTGTTCTTTATTGCTTCCACTATGGGACTCTGCGCTGCAATTACACCTGCTCGCAATCTATCTCCATAGGAAAATCCGCCAGGTAAAATCAATGCATCGTATTGGTCAATTGATTCTTCAGTGTGCCAAATATACTGGGCATTCATTCCCATGACGTCATTTAGAACATGATGTACATCCCGATCGCAGTTACTCCCTGGAAAAACTACTATTCCTGCCCTCACCTAAGATCTATCCTAGCTGTTTTCTTCTAGTAATTTTAATTTATTTGTAAGGTCATTAATATATGCAAAATTGGTTCAGACGAATTGGGTAGTTGAAAAATATCTTTACTGACAGGACTTAAGTTTTTATCTTGTTGATTATTTAGAATGAATATTGAATGACAGAGTTCAGGATATAATGACGAAAAATGTCATTTCCATCGATGAAGGAATCACAGCTCATGAAGCAGCAAAAATCATGACTGAAAAACGGATAAGTTCTCTCATAGTTGAAAGAGAAAACGTTCCCGTCGGGATAATCACAGAAAAGGATTTTGTGAAGAAAATCTGTACAAAGGATCTTGTATCTTCCAAAGTTAAGGTAGATACAATAATGTCAAAAATACAGACATACGCCAGTCCTGACACTCCAGTAGAAGTAGCTGTACAGAGAATGGTCAATCACAAAATACGTAGGCTACCCATACTTTCAGATGGGAAAGTGGTTGGCATTGTAACAGTTACTGATCTCGCAAGACAACTTAGAACCATATTGTTAGTTGATGGTATATTGTCAGAGGAAACTTGAGTATAAAAGAAAAAAGAAATATCTATAGGCAAAACATAATAGTTACAGAGTTTCTCTGTTCAAGATATGAAAAAATTACATATGTATTCTATAGCCGTCGTTTCATTTGTATTTCTTTTGCAAAATAATTTGATATATGCGCAGCCTACACTTAAGGATTCCAACTTACAGGTGGAATCTTTTGTCAGCG
>DASQWJ010000180.1:0-8887 GCA_035640315.1 Nitrososphaeraceae archaeon | reverse complement strand
ACACATGTTCCTGTTGGATGATCAGTTGCTGTAGAGTTCTCCATTGCCAGTACTGCAAATGCACCACCTTTTACAACATCCTTCATTGCGTGGTCAACACCTACATATAGACCTGGGTCGGGGAATGTTGATTCAATTACCGAACCTGAACCTGGAGGAACCCACCAAGTTTCGTCATTGATGTCCTGTGTTCCATAGTCATTGTTTGCTTCATTGGAACCATCTCTTACGCTGAGCATTCCGCTAATAAAGTGGAATGAAACACCATCGTTTGGCCCTGCATTAACTATATACCAACGAGTCAATTCACCTGGTTTTACCTTGAATATTTCTGCGTCCTTGTTAAGTTCTAGTTTGTTTACTTGACCAACTGCTGGTACGTATTTGTGAGCCATACCATTTGTGAGTACCAAGTCTGGATTGTCTGATAATAGTTTGCCAATGTCAAATGATCCTGCTGTTCCATTGGTTCCTACGAATGGACCTTTGTCAGCTGTGTTGTACAGTTCGCTAAATACCATGTAGAATTCTTTGGCTGGTTTTTCGTTTGCTGGGTGAACAACAATTCCACCATACATTCCATTAGAAATGTGTTCCCATATTCCGTTGAGGCTATCAGCACCACAGTGATAGAAGAATACACCTGGGAATTCTCCCTTAAGTGACCACGTCTTTGATTCACCTGGTTTCACACTGCCAGACAATGCTTTATCTGGACCAAATCCTGCATGAAAGTCAAGACTGTGTATTGTCTGTCCTTCATTCTTTAGTGTGATGTTTAGTGTATCACCTTGATTGATTGAAACAACGGGTCCTGGAATAGTACCATTGAATACCATCGCATTGTACATTATTCCTCCTGGATGCAATGCATTATCAGGAGCAACTTGCACTTGTTTTTCTGACGCGATTAAAGTTACGTGTTTTACCTCACCTTGATCTTGATTGTCGGTTTCCTGCGCATGTACCACATTGTTCGCTGAAAAATACGGAACAAAAGCAATACTGCTTGCAAGCAAGAAACTAGCTATCAGTGAGCTTGCCAGTAGTAAACTACGATTCATTAGCGGATTGTAAAGGTTCCCACTATAAATATTATTCTGAGATAAGAATAAAATATTTTAATTTAGATTAGAATTTTGTTGAAATTATATTCTTGCTCAATATTAATTGGAATTTTTTTATCAAAAAATAATAATATTTATTTTACGTTTACTGATTCCTAAAGTGTAGATGCCAATTTTACCCATTGACTCTGGAAGATATGGTAGCAGTGAAATAAGGAAAATTTTTGAAGAAGAAGATCGATTAAGATATCAGCTTGATTTTGAAGCACAAGTTGCATTGTCTCAAGGCAAACTCAATATGATTCCGCTAAAAGCCTCAAGAGAAATAGCACGTGTAGCAAGGTCAAATAAGATCACAACAAAAAAGATCAAAGAACTTGAATCAATAAGTGAACATGACACAGCTTCGTTAGTCCAGGCAATAAGCGAATATTGTTCACCTTCAACAAGACCATGGATTCATTACGGATTAACAAGTAACGACGTTGTAGACACATCTACCTCGATGCAATTAAAAGAGGCATTTGAAATAATAGAACCTAAGATATTCAAGCTGATTTCGTTATTGATAAATAGGGTAAGGAAATATGACTCGTTACCTTCTGTAGGAAGAACACACGGACAACATGCAAGTATAATTTCTTTTGGATTAAAATTTGCAATTTGGGCAAATGAACTTTCATATCACATAGAGAGGATCGAAGAGGGTAAGAAGAGATTTCTTTTATGTAAGACATTAGGAGTGGTAGGTACAGGTTCCTTAATGGGATCAAAGGCTTTGGATGTACAGGACAAGGTGGGCAAGGCACTTGGACTTTATTCCATAGAGGCTGCTACGCAGGTAATACCAAGAGAAAGACTAGCTGAAGTTCAATTCATAATTTCATTAATAGGAAGTTCTTTGGACAAAATGGCAACAGAAATTAGAAATTTACAAAGAACTGAAATTGGAGAAGTTGAAGAACCATTTAAAAAAGGACAATTGGGAAGCAGTGCAGTTCCAGTGAAGAGAAATCCCATAAAGAGTGAAAGAATATCCTCACTTGCAAGAATACTTCGGTCCTTTTCAAATATAGCTCAAGAGAATATTTCACTTTGGCATGAAAGGGATCTCTCGAATTCCGCGAATGAAAGATTTACTATTCCGATGGGCATCATTCTTTTAGACGAAATGATAAATAACATGATTAGAGTAATTCAAGGATTAACCGTAAGTAGTCAAAGAATTTTAGATAATATAAATAAGACAAAGGGAAGAATTTTTGCAGAGTTTATTCTTGAGGCATTAGTAAAGAAGGGTATTCCGCGAATGAAAGCATATGATAGCATACAAAGAGTTGCTTTTGAAACCCTAGTTGATGACAGGAACTTTAAAGATGCGATAATGAAAGATCCTGCTATTGGAGAGTATCTTAACAAGAACGAATTGAGAACAATATTTGATGCTAACTCTCATCTGGCTGCATCGACAAGAATAATAAGGAATGTTATCAAAAGAACAGAACAAATAAGCAAAAAATACAATTCCCGTTAATCGATTTCCTTATAATTTTTGTGGATTAAAGAACCGTATTGTAAAGCTTTTTTCCTTCTTATGATTACCTCTGGTGGTAACTCGAAGGATAACGCAATTTTTCTAATTATATGTTTTCTCAAAAAATCATCATCTCCAACAATTTTGTTATTTATAGGAAACCTCATTGCAATAGAAATGAATCCCTCTGAGAGAAATGGCTCTATGATATTGATATCATATTTGGCTACTGCCTGTTTTATTTCTGTAATTAATTCTAACTCAGCCAAGATCCTTGATTCAATAGTCTTATTAATAGTATCATTACCCTGATTAAAAATCAATCTGAATTTATTGTAGCCACAGAACAGTTCATCAAAACCGTTAGCAGTAAGAATTACATTCAGTCCATTATCACTTGCCAATCGAGCAACATAACTAAAAGCAATACAATTTTCAATATGAGATAAATTTGTACAAGTCATCTCACTTCTTATTTTTTTAGAAAATACCGAAAATTGATCTTTATCTATTTCTAATACTTTGTGATGCATACTGATTTTCCGTGCTATTGTTCTTGAAAACTCAATGTCATTAGATTCAGAAAAACCAACAGTCAACAATGTTGTATCGATATTCATATTTTTACAAATTTTTGCAAGTAATGTACTATCTATCCCCCCTGAAAAGGCAATACCAATCTTATCTATTCCTCTCAAGTTGTCAGATACAACTTCAAATAATGCCTCAATCAGGTCGGAATTGTACAATATATATCATAATCAAAAATAATTTCATTTATGTCTTTATTATTACATGCCATTCAAATACTGGCTTCTGATTGTATGAACACTATTAAATCAAAAATAACAAGACAACAATTTACCCAAGGCGAGATTTTTTGCTGTTCTAAAATAATTCTTACATTACAAGAAATTGTTGATTCAAAATCTATTGATGTATATTCAATCGTGACTAAAGAACAATATATGGTATATTTGTATTAATGCTTGAATGACGTCTGTAATAGTAACAAGATTTACCAGTCAAGAGGATCTAGAGAATTTGTGTAAATTTGATAAAATATTTTAGACGTGATAAATGTTACAATACGATAAAACTGTATAAGACAAAGGCTAATTCTTTCTTGCCAGGATCAGAAATAGTAAAGTTATCTCCACTTAGATAGTTAACAGATGGTTCTGATTTGTCTGACATTTGCCAGTTTTTATCGATTTGATTCGAAATAAACAAGACGACTTCAATTGTAAGAAATACGATGACTTTCTATTGGATTTTTTGAAATTGTTCAAACGTGAAAAGTAACTTGTATATATCTGAATTCTTTGAATTAAAATAAATGAAGAAGATAATTCTGGATGAAGATCTCAAGTATATTGATGGTAAGGGAAACTTGCTGAGGAGCAAGACGGAATTATCTTTCTCAAGATTACTTTCATTTTTAGGGCAGGATTATGAGTATGATTTTAAGATTAAGCTAAATGATGGAAACGAGGTCCTCGTGGATTTTAAGATTGATAATAAATATATTGAGATATTAGATTCCGCACAAGACCTAGAGAAATTCAATGAGATAAAAAAGAATAATCCTGATCTTGATATCATAGGAATTGGTAAATCAAAATTTGGTGTAAAATCTGATGATTTTAAAACAATATCCTTTGTTGATTCTGAAGGAGATCAGATTGGTTCTATATTTTTGGAAGATTCATCGCTAGCTTTTGACTATGCTCACATCTTACCTCTCGTTGAAAAATGCTCTATACTACATGGTCACACTTCTACGGTTATGGTAGAGATCATTGGAAAAATGGTGAATAATCTAGTTATCGATTTTGGTGATGCAAAGAGAATCATCAAAGATACTCTTTCAACATTGGATCACAAGTTCTTTATCAACAAGAAATACGTTTACAAAGAAGATAGTCTTCATTATTACGTATCATTTAATGGCCCTCGTGGATTTTTCAATCTACAACTTCCTAAAGATACAACCTTTCTGATGCCCGGAGAGGCAACGGTGGAGAATCTTTCCTCCGTAATAATAAAGCTGCTTTCCGCAAAAATGCCTCCAAATATAGAAGCTCTAGGTGTTTATATTTACGAGGGTGTGAATAAAGGGGCACATATACTTGCCAATATTAGGTAAATCGCAATTGTTTTTATGATAAAACGAGTATCGTGATGAGTCAATATCATTACTGATCGGATAGCAAATTTTTGATTAATTTGAAGCATGAATTTAAATAGAAGCCGTCTAGTGGATTAGTTCTAACCTAAAGATGCAACAAAAAATTGACGAAAAAATATGGAATTCTAATATTGAAAACGCTATTTTGCAAAACTGGCTTGATAAGAAAATCTATGATTTCAAAGTATCTGAAAATAAGAATTTTGTAATTGATACGCCACCTCCTTACCCATCAGGACGGCCCTGGCATATAGGAGCTGCAGCACATTATGCGCAAATTGATATGATAGCTCGAACAGCAAGAATGTTTGGTAATAATGTGTATTTTCCAATTGGTATAGATAGAAATGGTCTACCAGTCGAGATTTATACAGAAAAGAAACACAAGATCAGGATGAGACAGACTGATAGAGAAGAATTTCTTAGACTCTGTAGGATTTCTTTGGATGATCTGGAAAAAGAAATGATCCAAATCATGAAGAGTATCGGTCTAAGTGCCAACTTTGAGGACTATTACAGGACGGATTCGATGGAATATCGCACACTAACTCAGAGCACTTTTATTGATTTATGGAGAAGTGGACTTGTTTATTCTGCAAATCGACCGAACAATTATTGTCCAAGCTGTGGAACTACAATTGCCGATGCAGAAATAATGTATGAAGAAAGGAAGACGGAGCTAGTATATTTGAAGTTTAGACTAAAGAATGAAAATGAAGATTTGATTGTTGCTACTACCAGGCCTGAATTGATTTTTGCGTGTCAATGTGTTATTGTTAATCCGAACGATACCAGATATGAGAAAATGCATAGTAAGGAAGTAATCTTGCCTCTATTTAATAGAGAAGTAAAAATTCTACCGCATCACTCCGCAAAATCAGAATTTGGTTCAGGAGCTGTGATGGTTTGCAGCTATGGAGATCTTAATGATGTACAAGTATTTAGAGAATTTGGTCTAAAGGAAATTGTAGCTGTAAATCAATATGGGAAAATAAGTGAGAATGGAGGTATTTATTCTACCCTCTCAATAGATAATGCAAGAAAACAAATTATTGATGATTTGCAAAATGGTGGCTATATTGCCAAACAAGAATCGATCCTACACAGAATACCAATGTGCGAGAGAAGTAAATCCCCAGTAGAGATAATCCCGATGCAGGATTATTATATTAAGCAACTTGATTATCTTCCCAAGCTTAGAGAATTTGCATCCACTTTGAAATTTTATCCCGAGACTCACAGACAGATATTGTTAAATTGGTTGGACTCGGTTGCAATAGATTGGCCGATATCTAGAAGGAGATTTTATGGCACAGAAATTCCAATATGGTATTGCAACAAATGCAAAGAACCAATGCTCCCTGAACCTGGAAATTATTACAGGCCGTGGAAAGATAAAGCCCCGTTTGATAAATGTATCAAATGTGGTCATAATGAGTTTATAGGTGATGAAAGGACCTTTGATACTTGGATGGATTCTAGTATATCTCCTCTATTTGTAACCAAATTTGGTAAAGATGAAGATTTTTTTGCAAAAACATATCCGACACAAATAAGACCTCAAGCAAAAGATATTGTAAGAACTTGGTTGTATTACACAATGTTACGATGTTATCAATTGACAGAAAAGCTTGCCTGGAGTGATGTCTGGATTATGGGATTTGGGGTAGACGAATCTGGAGAAAAGATGAGTAAAAGTAAAGGAAATGTAATTGATCCATTCCCTATAATAAGTAAACATGGAGCAGACACCTTCCGATTTTGGTCAGCGATTGAGGCAAATCATGGTCAGGACTTTAGGTGTTCTGAACAGAAGATTTCAGAGGCCCAAAAATTTCTAACGAAATTATGGAATATTGGAAGATTTGTTTCCTCATTTGAATTCATTCAAACAGCAGAAATTGACTTGTTACCTTCGGATAAATGGATTTTAGGAGAATTATCAAATTTGATAGTTGAATGTATCAAGGGCTATAAGGAATATAATTTTTTTATTCCAGCTTCACTAATAAGAGAATTTACCTGGAATATTTTCGCTTCTCATTACCTCGAGTTAGTAAAATCACGTGCGTACAACGATCAGATCCAAAGCAATAGGTATTCTGCATTATATGCACTGCATAAATGTTTTTCAGTCATATTGTTACTACTATCTCCTATTTGCCCATTTATTACGGATAAACTTTGGACTACAATATATTCTCAGGAAAGTATTCATTTACAAAAATTCCCAGTTCAAAGTAATGACTATGAAGAAATGTGTAAATTTACTAAAGCTATAGTTGATTTTAATTCGTTAATATGGACAACAAAAAGAGAATCAACAAATGAAAATGGTAAGCCATATTCATTAAGAGATCCAATAAAGGCGGAAATTCCAGAGGACCTATCTCAGTTCAAAGATGACCTAAAGGAAATGCATAATATTCAAGCTTAATTATGAAAATCTGATAGCATATGAAAGCTGTTCCCATATACAGTCATGGTGCTCCAAATGTTTTAAGGTATGAGCAGGATTTCCCAGATCCAGTTCCCAATTCAACTGAGATTCTAATTAAGGTAAAATATTGTGGCCTCAATCACCTTGATATATGGACAAGATTGGGAATTCCAGGTATAACTATTGACTTTCCTCATATTTGTGGTAGTGATATCGTAGGTTCATTGGAGGAGGAATGTGCAGCAATTCCTAAAGGATCCAGGGTTCTCGCATATCCTGGTATTAGCTGTAATAATTGTAACGCTTGTAGGAACGGGATGGAAACTCTGTGTAGGGATTTTTCAATAATTGGCGGTTTAAGCAAGTACAATGGTGGTTATGCCGAATATGTAACTGTCCCTAAAACAAATATCATATCAATACCTCACGAAGTAAGCGATGAACAAGCTGCAACACTTTCAATTTCATATTTGACTGCATGGAATATTGTTAAAAAGCTACAGCTAAAGGAAAATGATACAGTATTGATATACGGAGCTTCTGGTGGTCTGGGTATGGCGATGATTCAAATCTCGAAGGCACTCGGTATACGAACCATAAGTACTATATCTGACGATTCTAAACTAAACTTTGCATATGACATAGGATCTGATTATGTGATAAATCGAAAAAAGAAAGAGATATCTCTTGAGATAGAAAAAATAACTCGGGGTACCGGAGTTGACGCAGTTGTGGATAATGCTGGTCTGAAGACGCTAAGTACTAGCATTAGTTCTGTTCGGAGAGGTGGAAAAATTGCAATGTGCGGTACTACATCTGGAAGTGAAGCTAATTTTCAAATACGAACTTTCTATTCAAAGCAAATTATACTATTTGGCATTCTAATCGGATCAAAGTTGGAATTGTTGGAATTAATTAACTTTATAAATGAAAAAAAAATAGTGCCAAAAATTGATTGCATATTCCCATTAGCACAAGTACAAGAAGCCCACAATAGATTAGAAAAAGGAAAACAATTGGGTAAGATTTTGATCAAGATATGACTTATTCTTACCTTTAATCAGAACAATAGTTTTTTTCAAAGTCAAACATAAAACTTTCGTTTCAATAATTCAAGTAATCTACATCTTTACTTTAGGTAAATTCCAATGTAATTTGATAGATATCAGTCTAATACCAGTTGTAACGAAAATTACTACTACTGCAGTATATTCAAATGGCACTCTAAGATTTATCAGGACAAGAAATACAATAACACCAATGAAACTTGCAACAGCATAGACTTCCTTTGTAAAAACTATTGGCGGTTCTCTCACAAATACATCTCTCAAAATTCCACCACCAAAAGCTGTCAACAACCCTGAAATCACGATTAGTACATAGTTAGTACCATATAGAGAATGTGCAATTGAGACTCCTGTAAAGGTGAATACTCCCAAGCCCACTGCATCAAAAATATTGAATAAATTTTCATATTTTTTCGTTTTATGATAAAGAAAAAAAATGACAAGTGCTGTTAATGTTGTCAATGCAATGTGAACAGTGTCTGAAAAATTATTTGGAGGAAATACTCCTAAAATCGTATCTCTCATCACACCTCCAAGAATTCCTGTTACTGTTGCGAGGATTATTATACCCACAATATCATATTTGTG
>DASQWJ010000179.1:0-8306 GCA_035640315.1 Nitrososphaeraceae archaeon | reverse complement strand
TAGTAGTAGAACCATAGACTAAGGGACCAATTTCTCTGACCTTCGCGCCGTCATCTGTCACATACTCTCTTATCAAATCTTTGGGCACTTTATTCTCAATATCTCTAAGATTTTCTTCAAATTCTTTTTCCATCTCCCTTCTCATTTCGTCAAATCCTTCAAATAGACTACTTCGCCTACCAAAGGTCCTACTGCCGAAGAATCGATTGAACCAGTCGAAAGGCTCGATACTCATAATAGTTTTTGGACATTATTATATTTAAAAATTGGAGCTTAATTTTTAAGAAAAAGACAAGTCTTCTCAGGTTCCAACTAGACCCTGAGAAAAGAGGAAATCTGAATCTAACAGTTTGGATTAAACTAAATAATACAAGTGATATTAACTCGACAGAATCCTATAATTCTTGTAGACAAAAATCTTGTCAGATTTGTTTTAACCCGTATATTGTTTGAAGACCATTATGTACTATGACCGAGAAGAGAGAGAAAATTGAACATATTAGGAATGAAAACGATCGAATAATTATAAAGATTTTCGGTCTTGATTTCGAGGAGTATTTTTCTCAAGTTCCTCAAGACGAAGATTAATTTTTGCCACATTATATTGAATTTCGAATTGTGCGGCTAAAAGACCCATGTCACTCATTACAACAGATTTCTTCGCTTCGATTATTGCCTTGATAATTGGATCATCTTGTTTATTAGCAAATTCTTTATACAGATTGACTCTTAGGGCATACACATCTAGTATTTTTTTATGGTCTTTCTCACCAAGGCTCAGTTTTTCAAGAATTTTATTATCCTCAAGGAGTAACTCTTCAAAAACTTGTGTCTTCATATTTTAGAATTGACTAAATCTAATTATTAAACTATATAGTTATTTTCTATGAATATACATTTTTGTCTATCATGACCGAGGGAAAAGAATCTAATCACTCCCTGTTCTGTTATATCTGTTGTAAGGAGTTTTATGATGATGAAGTACCTAAAACAATTCGAATTGCTTGGCGAGTTCCTAGATTATATGAGAAAAAATGCTTCCTCAGAACATTATCAAAATAATAACTTGAATGTCATGATAGGATTCGGTAATTTTTTAGGTTCGGAGAAATCGTTTCGTGACGGTGAAACGAAGCAGCAAGTTCTAGCATTCTTGGATACCAAAATTAAGACCTTTGAGAAAGATCCTGATAAAAAATGGATAACTGCGTGGAACTTTACTTATTATTAAGACTTTGAATTGGTATTTTTTTATTTTTATGCAGTAGGGAGCTAACACCATGGTTAAGTTTATTTTTGCCATGAATCTATAAAGACAAGAAATATAACCTAATCAGTGAAGAGTGAATTTATGTCCAAAAATAAAGTGTATTTGGGTTTATTTACATTTGCAATCATTTCTAACGTTTTCCTGATTGGTCTAAATACCAATCCTGATTCTGTAACTGTATTTGGACAAACAAAAGCAAAAGCAATCGGCGAGATTAAAAAAGTCGAAGTAGGAGATATTGATATTGCCTATAATAAGTTAGGAAAAGGTAATCCCATCATCTTGATTAGTGGATATTCTGCACCGCTAGAATTTTGGGACTCAACTTTTTTGGATAAACTAGCATCAAATCATACTGTGATAACATTTGATAATCGTGGTATAGGAAATACTTCTTCTGGTAACAGGCAGTTTACCGTTTCACAATTTGCCGATGATACTGCTGGTTTACTGGACGCTCTAAGCATAGAGAAAGCGGATGTATTGGAATGGTCTATGGGTGGTTTCATTGCCCAAGAGTTAGCGCTATCACACCCAGACAAAGTGGGGAAACTTATTTTATATGCTTCAATTTGTGGCACTAATGAAAGTGCACCTGCAAGTCCTGATGTCATGAAACTATTGTCTGATCAATCCGGTAGTTCACTGGAGAGAATTCAGAAGTTAATTCCCATATTGTTTCCATCTGAATGGCGCTCTCAGAATCCAAAATATCTTCAAAACCTACCACCAATCACAGAATCAATCCAAAATGAAACATTAAATCTCCAGATGCAGGCAATCCTTAACTGGCCCGGTACTTGTAACCAATTAAATAACGTAACTCAACCAACTCTAGTCATCGTTGGAACGGATGATAATCTAACAGTGCCAGCAAATTCTCTGTTAATGACCGGAAAGATTCCGGGAGCATGGCTTGTACAGATTAAAGGTGGTGGTCATGGATTAATGTTTCAATACCCAGAAGTGTTTAGTAACATAGTCCTTACGTTTCTGAAAAACACTAGCACCGACGAAAATAAATAATTGGTTGACTAACTTCCCTGACAGTATTTTGCTAGCTTATCTAATGCTTCGGTCCAACCTTGATTATGACTTTCAATTGAAAAGTTTCCTTCCTCTTTACCTGTGAAACCTGAGTGGGTTAGCTCCAATTTGGTCTTATCAGGATCGATCTGTTCTAACTCCCAAACCACAGTGGTTTCAGGAAAGTCTGGCATATCATAAAATTTCCAAGTATATGATAGTTTCTTGTTTGGAACGTATTGTTTGATGATGCCGTCATTGATGTAATCTCTATCAAGTTTCCATTCAGGATGTAATTCCCTTAAAGTAGTAAACCTTACTTTTCCAGTGACTCTGGGTTCAAGTATTGCTTCATCCTGAAACCATTGGGTTAGTTGTTCTGGTTCGGTTAAAGCCTTGAAAACTTTATCTGCGGATGTATTAACTATTATTGTCTTCTTAATTTCCATAGCCAAGAACTCCTACGATTTCTAGATCCTAAATATACTTAAAAATACTCCGAATAATAACTTGAATACTTGCAAGCCTGTTCAAATCAATTTAAAGTACGATAACAAACTCATTTAACTTTTTTTGACTATTTAATTATAAGGAAAGTACACTGACATGCGACTATTGTAAACAAAAAACAGACTCACTTTATGGCTTGTTTAAAATGATGGTGTGTAAAAAATGTCATTTGAAATTAATTAGTTCATTTCAACAAGGAATAAGAGTATAACTTCAGATAAATATACTATTCAGGCAAAATAATCCTAATAAGGATATCAAAATTTACATACTATTTCATTATATATAATATGGCAGAATATATTGCCATTGTAAACAACATCCCTAAATATTATCTTGATAATATAACTACATGGAACCATCAAGTGGGATAGCTATTAAGAGACCTTCTGGCATAATTGCAGGTCTAACCGCAGCTTGGGCAATTTTTGGACTATTCTTGGCTCTAGATATTGAAATGGGACTGCCACCAGGCGCATGGTTTCAAATGGTTGGAATTGCATTCGGATTTGATCCCTCTTATGCAGTATACATTGGCTTTGTTTTGTATATGATAACTGCAGTCATAATAGGAGTTGCTTACAGTACTATTTCAAAAAGAGTCAAGACATTATACATCAATTCTTTGTTAAAAGGCGTAGGAACGGGAATTTTGGCGGGGATAGTTGTGTGGAGTGTTCTATTCTTGCCAATAAATTACATTCTCATGCAACCAGTTCTACAAAAAATTATCTCAGAAACAAATCCAGTGTCTTCACAATATGGAGTAGCAAAAAACCTCATACAACTTTCAGGCACAATTCTCTGGGGCTCAGTAGCACTACATATAGTATTTGGTGGTGTGATGGGATTTTGTGCAAGACTTGCCATTGCCAAAACCTCTGTGGTGCATGACTAAATAATTGTTGATTAAGAGCACATAGCACAAAAATTGAGCTTCAACATTATGATGACCTTTAAATTGTGTATTATGATTGGAAAATATACGATTCATCAAATTAGATACGATTACTCATGAATTTTAGCAAACATCATTCACTTACCCCGTAGTAACCTTGTGTTATGAATTCTACAAGATTTCTAGAAGCATCTCGAAAATAAATTAATCTAGACTTAACATTATCTTCCTACGATATTACATTATCTTCCTACGATATTTGCTTTTCAATCGGAATATTATTTCTTGCTAGTAAATCCATTGCATCCTCAAATTCATCCGATTCAATTTCAAATGCAATGTGAACCATTGAGGGCAGGGTTCGTTTATTTGATTTCTATATTTGGGTAACTTGGGTTTGGAGATAAAAGCAAAATAATAGATATTAGAACCCAATACATGCAATTCAAATCCCTATGAGCCTTTTTATATAAAATAATTAACTGAACCCTCTTACTGGCAAGGTTCAATCCGACTGGCCCATTAACTAAATGGTTTTAAATGCTGACGACAGGAGACCAGAGCTAATAGACTGAATTATTTGCGGCTATCTAAATTTTCCTCTTAGTAGTAAATCATTCAATGAAATACCAATAAAAAGTAGCTCAATGCATTCACAAATCTGCTAATTTCCTTCTTTAGCTTGCTGGCTTATGGGACACAGCAAAATAATGTATAGAAAATCAACTTAATATCTAAGTTTGACGAAATATATCAATGACAAAACTCTATTGCCATATTTGCAAGGAAGGTGGTTCGGAATGTATAGAGGTATCCGAACGGTCTGAACTCTTATTTGTGAAATCACACCTAAGGTGCCATACTTGCGGAAGGCCGTTAGCATCGTAGATTGGGTTTCTAGACCCTCTACCCTTCTTTGCTTGTATCGAAACATATCGATATAACTATTAATCCATTTCCTAATTCATCGCAAACCCACTCATATTCTAACCTATCTCGATCTAATTACTCAAGATACAGTCATTTAACATTTTTTGGCTTATCTATAATGTTTATCTCAAATCTAGTTTATAATATGATTATGAAAATTTTACTTACTGGATTTGAACCATTCGGTGATCTAGAAGTAAATCCTTCACAGGTGATTCTAGAGAAGATATTCGATCGCCAAACTCTTTGTAATATTCATCAAATTAATACAGTAACACTTCCAGTAGAGTTTGAATCTGCGGGCTCTAAAGTTAAAAACGCAATTCAGGAATTTAGACCAGACATAATATTGTCACTAGGGCTGTCAGAAACTAGTGATTCAATAACCTTGGAAAGAAAAGCAATAAATTTGAGGCAAAATGTTGAACTGCAAAATTCTAGAAATAAAGGCCCTAAATTGATACTCCTTGGATGTCCAATTGTCTACAAATCTACTTTACCATTAAACAGAATGTATAGATTACTAAAAGACAGAAATATCCCAGTAACTTTATCGGATAATGCTGGAAGATATGTCTGCAATTATGTTTTTTATTTGGCATGTCACCAAATAAAGCTTTTAGAAAATAGGGGTAAGGCAGGATTCATTCACGTTCCTCTTATGTCTGAACAAATATTGGAGTCGGACTCCAATGTTCCTAGTCTGCCACTTAATCTGATGGTGGAGGCTATTGAATCTTGCATAGAAACTATATCTCGGTTCTATAGTACTACAAATACATGAGTTAGAGCATGTTTCGTATGAGAAAATGGTAACAATAGTAGTCCTATTTTTGAACTGAATGTTTCTTTTGATATACAGTTTGCATATTTTCTACTTCTCTATTCAAACGTTACTAAATTAAGACAATTTGTCAGAATATGTAAATGATTCATGTAGACAAGGTACTTACAGTTAGATGTTTGTCAGGGATTCCAATTGAGTGATCTAGAACATTAGTTCCTATTAGGAAGGTAAGACAACATCTGATTTATTAAAATGCATGATACAAGATATAATGAATTAAAATGTTGCCGGCATTAAATTCATCTTTTTAGTAGTCGAAAAGACATGACAAAAACTGAAAATATTACTGCGGCACTAACTAGAAAGGTTGTCCCTCCAATCAAATTATACAAGACTCCACCTGCTATTAATCCAATTATGCTTGCTACGCCTCCAAAACTTCCTGCAATACCTTGGACGGCTCCTTGATGAACTGTTCCTGCACGTTTTGAAAGTAGAGACATGAAGGAGGGCCACATGAGCCCGTTACCAACAGCAAATAAAATTACAGCAGTACATATAAAGACAATATTATTTGAGAAAAACAAAACAAAGTTTGCACCCAATATTACACTTCCAACAATAACTAATTTCTCTTCAGAAAATTTTTTTAAGGCTTTCTTCAAGACAGGTCCTTGAATAACGACCATGATTCCACTTAATACCGCATAAAATATCCCTAACTGTGTTACTGACCATTGTAGAGCGTTAGCCGCATGAGTTGGAAATGAAGAATAGAATACGTTAAATCCAAGAAATATCAAAAAATATAATATCAGTAGAAATGAAACGTTTTTTAGTTTGAATACATCTCTAAACCTGGGTTCCACATCGCTAACTGGAGGCAAGCAATCTCTGCACTCTTGTGCAAAAACCTTTCTAATGGTCCCTTCTTGAGATATTAAAATTGGGTTAGACTTAGGTCTCGATTCCATCAATAGAAATACTATTACAAATATAGTTACTATAGATAGTAATAATGCTGCCAAAACCGGCAGTAGTGCTCCATATACTGTCCCCCCTAACATTCCTGCTAAGGCAGGACCCAAAATAAATCCCAAGTTTGAAGATATTGCCATTTTTCCAAAATTATTGCTTCTATTTTCGTCAGAGGAGACATCAGAAAGGTAAGCGTTTGCAACAGAAATATTGCCACCAGTAATTCCATCAATTGCTCTTGCAAGAAAAATGAACAATAACGGAACAGATATCATTACTGTTCCAAAATATACTAAGTTAAGATTGAAAGTCCCATTATGTGGTAGTACCAGTGCAATGAGAAATAATATCCAACCAAGTGCAGTTCCCGCGTTGCTCAATAGAAGTACCTTTTTTCTGCCATAAACGTCAGACCATTTACCAAGTATCGGTGATCCTAGGAGTTGGAAAGCTGGGTAGGTAGCAGCTAGGAAACTGTAAACCACTGCATCACCTCCGAACTTCATGACTAAAAAGACCAGGAATGGCAATACTATACTGAATCCTAGCGTACCGATAAAATTAATTAACAATATAGGAAAGAGTGGTCTTCGTTTGTCTCGGTTAATCATAATCTAGAAACGATAGGATAACAAAAAGTACTGAAGGCTATACTGAGCAAACTCATCTGAATGAACAGTTTTGTGAACCTTTATAATGTGCACGTGAAGGAAGCAAACTATCGTCGTGAAAATGTACTTCACTGAATCCCTTTTGTTTCAAGAAATCTTCTATCGTTCCTGTGTAATTGATTACTTTATTCTTCACAATACCAAGATCTGACACATTGAATGCAATTTTCCTTTCATAATCAATTTCACATAATTCTTGTTCATCGACATTTAGAACTACGAATTCAATCATATTATCATAGATAGCCACAGCGATTTACTATTTATGTATAGAGCAATTGTGTACATATGAAAAAATAATCATTTATTGTATCATAAATTTTGGCAAAGCCTTCGCTACTTACATCGACGAACAATAGAGAAGAATGTTAATATCTAATGGATGACCTCAAATATCTGTGCAAGATGATGAGAAATATGTAAGAGGTAACATGCCAACTTCTACAGAAATTGTAGATATTGCTCCTCTTAATTTAGAAAAGGATTCTATTTCAAAATCAGAATCATTAGAAGGAGTCACTGAGTTGAACAAGGATGACCTATCACGTCTATTTCAGCACAGGAACTTGGCATATCTAGGAACGTTATCAAAAGATGGTTCACCCCATATAACTCCGGTCTGGGCGGAAATGGTTGACGATTTGATTCTGATAAATACGTTTGAAGAGTCTGCAAAGGTAAGGCACATATCAAAAGACAAAAGAATAGCTGTGTCAGTTGTTGAGCAGAATAATCCGTTTAATATGGTATCAATAAAAGGCAAGGTCGTAGAACAAACTAGTGAAGGTGCTAATGAACATTTGAAAAAGCTTGCAAAGCGATATTTGGGAATTGGAAAATATTACTATCGTAAGCCAAATCACAAAAGGGTAATTCTGAAGATAATGCCAGAAAAAATAATGGGTCTATCAATACATCCAGCTTTTTATTTTCTTGCTTATTCACCTTGGTTGAAATAAAATAACAAGTACTTTGTTCATTTCAAGATAACGGTTGACAGACTCTTTTTTGTCTTGTAATATTGTATATACGATATATATAAATACGTAAATAACTAAATATTATATCGGATGACCGATATCATTTTAAAGGTGGGTGTAAATTGATACCAATATCCGAGGAATCAATTGTCGACGCAGTGGAAAAAGTTAGCAATAGCGTAGTTAACATTGCAAGTGTAAGAATGATGCAGGATCAACTGTTCAGGGTATTTCCAGTGCAAGGTGTTGGATCGGG
>DASQWJ010000178.1:0-2145 GCA_035640315.1 Nitrososphaeraceae archaeon | reverse complement strand
GAAAAAGCTTTTGATCATTATCAATAAGTGTCAAGTTTAATAGAAATAATTGTGAATATGAAATGTCTAAAGTTTTTAACTTCATGTTTTCCTTCCCGCAATTCTTGAGTAATTTTGATAATATCTATCCATGTCATAATTAGTGTTAAAAAGCAAATTTACAAATCACTAACTATTGCAAACTTCTATTCAAATAAATATTAGTGAAATTGAATAATTTGGTAATGACAATGAATTGTCCACAGTGCGGTACTTTGATGGTATGGTTAAATGGTTCCATAGTTCACAATCATGATATTGATTACTACGAATGTAGAAATTGCAAGATCAAACTAAATACACTGCCTGATGGCACATACGAAATAACTCAACAGGAAAACGAACAAACAACAGAATAAATAAATAATTAAATAAATCTGGAACCCTGACAAAGTCATGAATTTGGATAAACGAAGATTATTAATAGAGAAAATAAAAAAAAGAGATGAAATTATTGTCCTTCCAGGCGTATTTGATGCATTAAGTGCTAAAATCGCACAACATGTTGGATTTGAGGCAATGTTTCAGACTGGATATGGATCTGCTGCTTCTCTTTTAGGATTACCAGATTTTGGGTTTTTAAACGCGGGAGAAAATATCGAGAATTCAAGAAGGATAATTCGAGCCGTTGATGTTCCAGTAATAGTAGACATGGACACTGGTTATGGTAACCCGCTTACTGTTTGGAAAGTAACAAGCGATTTAATTGCATATGGTGGAGCTGGAATTTTCCTTGAGGATCAGGTTTGGCCAAAAAGATGTGGCCATATGCGAGGAAAAGACGTAATTTCTTCTGATGATTATATACAAAAGCTTCGAGCAGCTATTTCAGCGTCTGCTAATAGTGACTTCACTATTGTGGCAAGAACCGATGCTCGTGCTCCTTTAGGTCTTGATGAAGCAATCGAAAGAGGAAAGTTGTATTACAAAGAAGGTGCAGACGTTGTGTTTGTTGAAGCACCCCAGTCAGAAGAAGAGCTTCGAGAAATTCCAAAGAAAATCGATGCACCCCTGTTGGCTAACATGATAGAAAATGGTGTAACCCCGACTTTTTCTGCAAATGAGCTTAAAGATATGGGTTATAGTATGGTTGTGTT
Organism: Nitrososphaeraceae archaeon; assembly: GCA_035640315.1. Taxonomy (GTDB): domain Archaea; phylum Thermoproteota; class Nitrososphaeria; order Nitrososphaerales; family Nitrososphaeraceae; genus TA-21. Next base: position 1,009 of record DASQWJ010000178.1, on the reverse strand, counting down.
TCCGCTTTCTGGGTTGTATGGCTCTGCCTTTGCCATGAAGAAAATATTGTCTGACCTCAAAAAGAATGGCTCTACAAAAAACTCAAGAGACACAATGCTTGACTTTAATGAGTTCAATGAGCTTGTTGAATTATCTAAGTTCATGAAAATGGAACAAAAGTATCAAAGTTAATTTTTAGTATTCATAATATATCTAATTATTAATTATTGTATTCACGGCTAGTTCGTTTTCCTAAATCTTGATTTTTTTATTCAATCAATTTCAATTTATAAAGATTGAAGTCTGTATTGCTGTAAGTTAGCTCACTTAGATAATTTGGGGGTACTGCTGTTGCCTGCCTAGAATTTAATTCTAGCAAATACAGTTCACCGTGTTGGCTCGATTCCAAAAGCTTCGTATTGTTATCAGCAAACAGAAACGTCCTTTCTTTTAGCGCTAGTTCCATCCATCCTCTCAAATGCTTGCTACCCATTATTTCAGAACCTATAGGAGTATTGGTATCATTATTTATCCAATTAATTGTTGACAGCAGCGATCTTGATTCGGTTAAGGATATTGAATTATATTGCATCGTTAACGGACCGTATGGACCTATAAATTGATGAAACGCACCGTATATGTTAAAGTAGGAGCCATTTGGACTAGCTGCAAAGGCTGAGCCCAGGAATATGAAAGGGATAATGACAATGAGATAATTGGCCAATTTCTTTTTAGAAATTGCAATACGCCTATTTTCTATCAATATGATAAATCCATAACCTGAGAACAAGGATAGAAAAATGCTGAAGATGACAATCCATCTATCGGGGAGAAACGCTGACGTATTTGGAAAAATTATCCATGTAAATGAACCTACTAATGAAATGAATAACGGAATTTTGAAAATGGCTAGCTTTGATTTGATAATTCCTATTGACCCAAAAGGTAACAGAATTGCATTCATTACTAAAAAAAGAACAATTAGATTTACTGGACTGTAGATTGCACTAATGGAGCTATTAGTCCCTG
>DASQWJ010000177.1:0-4986 GCA_035640315.1 Nitrososphaeraceae archaeon | reverse complement strand
GAAGAAAAGGTGGAATCACTTAATCAGTCAATTGAATCCACGAAGGTCGAAATAGATAAGCAAAGAATGGACCTAGAAGAACTCAGAACTCAGTTAAAAAAGGTAAACGAGATAAAGGAATCGGAATACTCCAAATTCTTAGAACTCAAAAATAATTTGATGGAAATTCGAAACAAAATGAAAAACCTCGACGAAAAGGCCAACGACACGGCAGGACACAAGTTGCGAAAAGAAAGGTTTGATATGATTAATCTATCAAAAAACCTAGATCAAATTGAAAGAGATATTCAGACAAAAAAACTAACCAAAGATGAAGAGCGAAGATTGGTTGCTCGTTCGAAGGAAATGGCCACAAGATTGCACTCTCTTAAGATGATTCATAAGAAAGAGGATGACTATAGATCAATCTCTATCCAATATGATAAGTTAAAAACTAAAATGAATGCTATTTTTCATCAAAAATCGGAATTAGGAGACAAGATAGGCAAGTTAAAAGGTACTTTGGATAAATTACTTAATCAAAGAGAAAGCCTATACGAAGAAAGAAGAAAAGCAAGGAGTGAATTAAGAGAAGCAGAAGCTAAACTCGAGATGGTAAATACACAGCTAAATGCTATTGAATACAGACGAGCAAGACAGGCAAGCTTTAGAACAAGGTCAGGAGCCAGTGGGGATAAACGCGAATACAAATATGATAACTCTCAGGAGAGAATTCGCCGAAATAAGGAAAATATGGAATTATTGAATTTGGCTAAAGAGGCTGCTCTAAAGAAGATGTCAAGTGGAAGAAAACTAACATTTGATGAGATGAAGCTGATTTATGGGGACGAATTGCTACACGAGTAGAGTTGCAGTTTTCTAATTCTTTACGATCAAATAAGAAATGAATTCAGATGATTTGACTGTTGAAGAAGGTACTGAACTTGTCAAATTGGCAAGAGCAGCGGTTGAATCATATTTGAGAAATGGTAAAATAATAAACTCTACCAAAAAGAGTAACAAGAAGGCCGGAATATTTGTAACACTTTACCAAACACAAACAAGTAACTGTGAAAAAAATCTTCGAGGCTGCATTGGATATACTATTCCATCACGGAATGTCTATGATACAGTAATAGCCGCTGCAATCAATGCTGCTACAGAAGACCCTCGTTTCATGGCACTTAGTCAAGAAGAATTGGAAAATACAATTTTTGAAGTCTCTGTGTTAACTAAGCCTATATTAATTAAAGTCAACAATACTCTAGCATTTCAAAATGAAATAATCATTGGAAGAGATGGCCTTCTCCTTGAGAGTAAGTATGGTTCTGGTTTGTTCTTGCCTCAGGTTCCAGTTGAACAAAAGTGGACCATTAATGAGTATCTCGCAAGTTTGTGCTATAAGGCAGGTGCACCTGCAGACGCTTGGAAATTGGCCGATTCAAGGCTATACAAGTTTCGCTCATTGGTATTCACAGAAAATATACCAAACAGAAATACATCCTGAAACCACGAAAAAGATTGATAAAATGATCACTCATGATAACAACTTACCTACCGATGATGTTGTGATCGTATACTCGTACTTGATTTCATCAGTCTTGATAAAATCTATTCAATATATAATGAAGTGCAAATATTGAAAATTATGGCCAAGGCATATTTAGCTCCATATGGTGTTGGACTAGGTCATGCCAGTAGATTGATATCTATTTCTGAGCAACTAAAACGAGATAATACCACCATAAAATTTTCTTCATTTGGTGAGGCAGTATCTTATATTAATAATCACGGCTACGAGTGTCTAAGCGTTCCACCCATAGAATTCTCATGGAATAATGGTGGATTTTCAGTAAAAAACAGTATTGCAAATATTCCTCTTTGGTTTACTAACTTCACAAGACAAGTTGCCCAAGAAACAAGAAACATTTCTACATTTGAACCAAATGTAGTTGTTTCAGATTCAAGGTTATCTCCCATAGTATCATCAAGAGTCCTCGGAATACCTTCCATAGTAATACTTAATCAGATAAAGCTCTTACTATCACCTAGGATCAGAGAATTTAGAGCTGCCAGAGTTTTTGAAAAATTAAATGGCGAGTTTTTTGGAAATATTTGGAGCATAGCTGAAAAATTACTGATACCAGACCTTCCGCCCCCATATACTATTGCCGAACATAATATATGGAATCTAGAATCAGTGAAAAAGAAAATGTATTATATCGGGTTTACAACTCCAAAGTGGCAAGACGATAATCAAGCAATTAATAGCGTAATTCATTCCTTAAATCTTGACAAAAACAAGCCAATCGTATTTATGCACATAAGTGGACCTCGCCAAACGCGCTCAAGTTTGATTTCAATCATAATGGGTGCATCAAAGTATTTTAGAAAAGATATACAGTATATTATATCCGAAGGCAAACCAAATGGTAGTACTGTCCCAAGGAAGATATCCTCCTCAGGTTGGTATTATGAATGGTGTCCGGTCAGAGATGAAATCTTTGCCTTAAGTGATCTAGTTGTGATTAGAGCTGGCCACGAAGCAATATCTCATGCAATAGAACACGGAAAACCCATACTTTCAATACCTATTCAAAATCACGGAGAACAGATTGGTAATTCTGAGAAAGTTGAAAGAATGAAAATAGGAATAAGACTTGAGCCTTTAAATATAAACCCGCCTCAAATTGCAGATGCAATTCATAGGATTTTAGATGATGAGTCTTATTTAGAGAACGTTCGGAGAATAAAGAAGATTACAGATAGACATGATGGAATCAACAATGCTCTTGAAATCATAAAATCGTTCATCTAGTGTGTAAGATAATTTTGAAATAAAATTCAATATGGAATGTAAAGAATCATTCGAACAAAGATTAGAACAGGAGGATACCTGTTGCCATCTCTATTCACCATTACTTTTCTGTTGAAAGGTCTTTTATCGCCAATTCAATATTTTTCTTATCATTTGCTTGCGGACATTGATCCAGATACATATTTAGATCCGAAACAGCACCTACTTTATCATCTAATTTTAATCTAACAATACCTCTGTTCTTATAGATAGGACCAAATCGATTTGGATTAATCAAAATAGCAGATGAATAGGATTTTTCAGCTAACTGATACTCCTCCTTTCTGAGGTAATAATTTCCAATACCTCTGTAAGACAGATAAAATTTTGGATTTGCTTTGATGGAAGCCTCAAAATAATCCTTTGCTTCATCGGATTTTAATTCATTATAGATAGAACCTAACATATCCAGTGCAAGTTCATTACTTTTATTAGTATCAGCGGCATTATTTAATTTTTCAATTGCTTCTTTTGTCTTACCGACCAGAAGCAACCGTTCAGCTTCAAAACACATCCTGTAGGATTGATCCGTAGAGGGACCTTCTTTGTCATTAACATTTTTCATATCCGCAGGAACTATAGTGATGGTCAAGGATCCGTCTTGTTCCCATAATTCTATAAATTTTTTTTCTGGTATGGAACCAACCGTATCCGGTTCAGGAACATAAGTAATAATTCTGTTTTCTTCAGGATCGTAACCGGAAATGACCGTAGCATGCTGTATTGTATCCTTTAACCCTGGCATAATAACGATGGAGGGAATACCCTGATCTATCCTTTTCTTTAACCATTGGATGTTACCCCGAACTATGCCAACATGATAACCTCGACTCTCTGCGATTTCGAATCCTTCGACAAATATAGAACCTTTAATACCATGATATTTTTGTGCCCGTTCCTTGGCTTCTTTAATGAGGTCATATTCTCCCCAGTATGTCAAAATTACGTTTATTGCTAAAGGAAGACAAATTTCATCTTTATTGCTTTCCACTAAGGGAAGAATTAGTGTGTGTTCATTATCTAGGTTCAACATTGATGGTTATGATGAGGGAAAATAAAATTCTTGTCACAAGCTAACAAAATTGCGAATCAATTCAGTACCACATTTGCCGCTTTTTTCTGGATGAAACTGGGTACCAAAAATTCTCTTTGAATCATGGCAAATTATTTCGTGTCTTGAGGTAGGAGAACTGGCAACGCAAATGAAATTTTTTGGTAGATGCGATATAGCATATGAATGACTTTCATATACATCACAATGAGACTTTTCCAATAGTTTGGTTGCTCTTTCGATATTTATTCTGTTAAAACCTTGAATAAGATCAGTCCTATGCAACGAACCACCGAAGGTAAGGGCTATGATTTCTGCGCCATAACAGATACCCAAAATCGGAGTTTCGTTAGTAAAACATGTCTTGATAATTTTTGAATTAATTGAATTAATTTCCTTCTTATTTTTTCTGCGTCCCGACAGTATTATTTTCTGATAGTTCGAAAGTAAAAATTCTTCATCGTATTTCTTTAAATCGTAATCCTGCCCTAGCTTATTCAAACACAAAGTGATATCTTTGACAAATGGTGAACCGTTGTCAACAACAAGTACAGTCAAATTCTGACCTGTTAATTATGATGAATCTATAATAATAATCATACTTTGCATAACATCAGATTTTGAATATGAATATCGTGTACTGCATTATAACTTAACCTGCTCTACATTATTGAACATTTGAAATTGAGGCAAGCCCCTTACATATCAGATAGGCTGCAACATATGAAGGAACCTTTTCTAAAGCATCGTCTAATCTAAAGGTATTATTTTTTAAGGTAATTTTCAGTTTGGTCTTTGGGTTGATATATACTTCAGAGTCACTCAACATACATGCCTCGTTATTTGGGTTAAATGATTCCAGATCGTCGCACTTTGCTTTGGTCAACCCGCTCTTGCCGTTAATACTACCAGGCAGTCTGAAAACTCTATGTATATCATTGGTAACCTGACCATCTATTGGAACTCCACTTTTTCTTGCCATCTTTTTAAGTTCATTCCTAAATCCTTCGTACCCGCCACTTGCTTCCACAATATTCTTTAGTTTTAATTCAGATTTTTGATTTATTCCCAAGTTAGAGGCAATTTTTTTTCTCCATCC
>DASQWJ010000176.1:0-4337 GCA_035640315.1 Nitrososphaeraceae archaeon | reverse complement strand
AATAACTATAAATTTAATTTCACAAGACATTCATTGCTGCGTTCCAGTCAAGATTATCTTGCACTGTTCGCATACCTTTTCATCAATATTTCTTTCAAGACTATGATGGGCGTCGCAAATAATGAGTGAATATCGCATATAATTACACAATGCAATAAATTTTGACAGAGTTTTTGCTGTGTATGCCCTGTTAGTTGAAAGATCATTGCTAATTTCCTTAATCATGCTCATGATTTCACTGAGGGACATGAGTTTTGCAATTAGCTCGTTATCCCCACGAGTACCTCTCAAATAATTACTCACTGCTGCTTGAGTAATTCCTAACATTCTAGCTACTTCTTCTTCCTTTAAGCCCTTTTCAATCACCAGTTCTTTTGATAGTATTGCTCTTACCGCAGGGATTAATAATTTGGATTCAATTTCTGATGGAAGTAGCATTAGGTGAGCCTAAATATGGCTCTTAAATATATATAGTTTCTTTCATCGTTTGTACAATAAGGATATAGCTAAAACTTTTTTAGTTGACTTTGACCAATTCGTTATCTCCTAAAATTTAGCAGAATTTCTTACGGAGATAATCAATATAGTGAAATTCTTTAGAGAAATGTTGAAATAAGCTATTTTTTTCAAAAATTACATTTATTAATACTCAAGAATATTATTGACTAGAAATTGCAAAAATTCGACGATTTGGACATGAAAATATTGTCAGAACTTTGTAAGAATGCTAACATTTCTGTGCCCAGATTGAGTAAATTATTATCCACTAATTCGTCAGTTCTGTATAGTAGAATTAAGCGACTTTATAAGAGAAATTTGATTCAAAAATCCACTATAGTTGTGAATGAACCTCTTTTAGGAATCAATGTTAAGGCTGTGGTTGGAATAAACAGAGATCCAAAATTAAAAGAAGAAATTCATACTGCATTATTGAAAATATTTCAGATCATATCAATTTCTGAAGTAACAGGAAGGTTTGATATCTTGGTGACCATCAGTGCAACTACTCTGGAAGAGCTACACAATGTTGTCATAAAACAGATTGGGAAGATCGAAGGCGTTCAGAATACTGAAACCTTTGTAGAAATGCAAAGAACAGAAAAAGAGCGTATTTTTACCACATAACTATATCATTTACACCTCGAGATTCACAAGAAATCATTGTGATATACATCTGCAATGCTTTCTGACAGTAACACAGTAAAATTAATCTCTCAATGTGAATGTATTTGGATCAAGCAATATTAGGTAACATGTCAATTATTGAGCATCAAATTGATACTGAGATATTGCGTTTCCACTACCAAATGGATATTTGATTACAAATGATTCTTTAATTGATAGTGATTTTTGATTTTGAATGCATTATCTAATATGTGACGTTATCTTTCCTTGGTTTTTTGTCTAAATGCGAGTCTTGTTCAGGATATCGATAGATTCAAATATTCCAATTGTACGATAAAAGGTGAATTTTTGTCTTTTGTACAACAAAAAGTAGTGGAAATAATACAAACCCTGAAACTTGCAAAAAAAACCAGCAAGGATGATTATATGACCCATCTCAGATTAGTGCTATTAGGCATTGGTATAGTCGGTGGGATAGCTTTTGTCATTAAATTGATTGCAGAATTTCTAACCTTTAATGGAAAGTAATGGATTATTTTCAACCTATAAGCGAATTTCGAATAAGATTAATTTACCAGTCACAGTAGTCCTTTACGGTAGCTAAATTGGGAAAAATAATAGGGACTCTAGGATCTCATTGTTCACTTCAAGTGTTAAAGGGTGCAAAAGATGAAGGCTTTAGGACACTATTGATAACGGAAAAGAAGCGGTACGGTGTATACAAGAGATTTAGTTTTATTGACCATGTAATATTGGTTGACAGTTTTAGAGATATTCTAAACTCTGATATTCAAAGGAAGTTAAACAAAGTGAATTGTATTCTGATACCTCATGGAACTCTAATTTCTAATCTAACTTCTGATGAAATAGAAAATATTAACGTCCCTTTTTTTGGTAATAAATTTATTTTACGATGGGAAGCCGATCGAAATCTTAAACAGAAATTAATGATAGAATCTAAATTGCAAGTACCCGCAGAAATAAATTCAAAGAGTGAAATTAAGGATCTCTGCATTGTAAAGTTACACGGAGCGGCTGGAGGAAAAGGATATTTCCTTACATCAGATCAGAACGGATTCGAACAGGGATTCCAGAAACTCTTGAATGATAATGTGGTTACTAACGAAAATGATCTATACATTCAAGAATATGTGAAAGGAGTTCCAGTATTTTTACACTTCTTTTATTCTCCAATTTCAGGAGATATTGAGTTTATGGGCGTAGATAGAAGATATGAATCGGACATAGACGGTATCTCGCGAATTCCCTCAAAACATCAACTAACTGTCCCAACAGAACCTACCTACAATGTTGTAGGAAATATCCCGTTAGTTTTAAGGGAATCTCTATTGGAGGGAGTATATGAAATGGGTGAAAATTTTGTAAAAGCTTCTGGAAGGCTTGTTCCGCCAGGAATCCTAGGACCATTTTGCTTGGAAGGTGTATATAACAAGGATGCAAAATTTGTTAGTTTTGAGTTCTCTGCAAGGATTGTAGCAGGGACTAATCTATATGTGTCTGGTTCTCAATATTCGGATTTTCTTTTTCAAAAGAATATGAGTATGGGAAGAAGAATTGCTTTAGAAATAAAAAATGCAATTAACAAAAAGAAACTTGACAAGGTACTTACTTAGAAATCCCCCTATTCCCTACCCGCACCAAATTCATTATTGAATAGCATCGATGGAATTTATCAAACCATATATTGGATTTTTCAAGAAATGTTCCAAGCTCTTTTTATCATTAATATCCATAACTATCACCTTATCATTTACAAGTGATACTGTTATTGGAACATCTTTCCATTCCAACACTCCATTGGTATAGATGTCTACATTGCACTTAAAACCCAAAGAATCGTTACTCTTCTTTTTATACAGAGCTAAAGGCCCGCTTTGGAGGTCTCGGCCAGTTGATTCATTTGATAGAGGTTTGTAGACAATTGTGTGAAAGTGAATGCCTTTTCCATCAACCTCAATCATTGTAAAGTTGCTTTTGAAATAAGTCAATTTATCCTTTAACACGTCAATCCTCCATTTTCCTCCTAGAAGATATTTGGATGATGAATTGGTATTAATGTCCTTGACAATTGGTTTTGTACTGTTAGAATCCTGCAAAAACAAAATAGTGTTTATCGTTCCTTCAGCATTATAAGAGGAATTCGAATTTTGATAAACAATATCTGACACATTTGTCAAAGTTTGTCCATACGCCTTTGAATCTGAGATGTCATCGTTAGAGAGAATTTGAAAAAAAATCACAAATAAAACTAAATTAACAATTGAAATAATAAGCGATTTACGAATCGATATCATTACTCAAAATTAGAAATTTAACATAACTTAAATTTTACTTTGTTCGATTCTTGCATTAATCTTTCATTTGAAACGAAATTAATTCCAAAAGTAGGTATACTAACATAGACTATTAAAATTAATATACCATCCTAAATTCAAAGAAACTGATGTTTCAAGTTTCAGTTGACAATTACGGAATAACAGTGGGTACTGAAGATAAAACCATTTATCTCGATCCGAATAAACAACCTAATTCAGATTTCATTTTTATTTCCCATGCACATACTGATCATCTATATAAGAGCGTTAAAGAGAACGGTAATAGGATTATCACTTCAAGAATAACACATAAGATCGCAAAGCATCGGGGATACAATTATGCTGATGCATGCGAGGAACACGATTTTGAATTACTGGATTCAGGACATATTCTTGGTTCAAATGGGATCCTAATAGAAGATGAGTTGTATTATACAGGCGATATTTCCATACGAAAGAGAGCGTTTATGAATCCTGCTATTATTCCCAAGGCAAAAACGCTCATAATAGAATCTACTTTTGGCCATCATGATTATGTTTTTCCAAAATTTGAAAGTACAATACATAAAGCAAATCAAATAATTTCTGAAATGTATCATCAAGGTATACCCGTCATCCTGCTGGGGTATACTTTAGGAAAGGCACAAATTCTAACAAACGTATTCAGACATTGGAAACCATTAATAATTCACGATTCGATCCATGAAATGAACAGGATTTATTCAGAATTTGGTGTTGATATGGATAACTATGTTACTTTTTCTGAGGCAGAAAAAAACAACATGTTGTCATCTCATAGTCCGTGGCTAATGATCGCTCCTATCGAATCATGCAAAAACGGATTTCTTAATTATATAAAGACGAAATATGGCGCAC
>DASQWJ010000175.1:0-2279 GCA_035640315.1 Nitrososphaeraceae archaeon | reverse complement strand
TTTCGATAATGCCTTTACCTCCCGTAGTAATGTTGGATTCCTCGCTTGCCTTTATACTCTCAAGGAACCTGTCTAACAGGTGAGAAATATCATGCAACTCAATTCCTACTATGCTTATCGAATCTTCTTCATTGTTTGGTTGAAATTCAACAATGTGATTCATAGGCAATTATAGCATCATTATATATATCATCAAATTTCCAATCTTAAGGATAATTTATTGGTATCCCACAGTTTTCATTGACATAGGCTTTATCAAGGAGTTGTCCATATGACCTAATATTATTACCATTTAAGTAAACAAACATCAGGATCAACAATAGAACTCCGATAGTAATTATAACATTATTAGAATTCAAATAATCTTGAATTCAACAAGTATTATTTAAGCTTGTTTTCTGATATCAGTAAATATTCATGCTATTACATTTTCATGTTCATTCATATATCATACTATGTCAATAGATCCAATGCCATTTTTAGATCAGAAATTTCTGCCTCAATTACTTTCTTATCAAGTTCATCCCTTGCGTACTTTCTCAGTCTTTCACAGGCATTTATTTCTGATATTATTATATCCTTCTTGTCTTTTGACAAATTGTGAAAAGATTCAACAAATGAATATATCACTTTTCTACCATTATAATTACATCCACAGGTTTTAGCAGTTATTTCATAAGGAGCTTCAGATTCTGAAATGTTCATTCCTACAACCCTCCTTTTGCTTGATGCTGAATATCACGACTTTGAAATTCACGGACCAAATTAGTAAAGATATTCAAGTTAGTAATGATCACAGGTAACATCCGTTGCCGGAGTATTTTAAGGTATAACCCAAGAAAAATCTAGTTCAATAACATTTCATCAAGATCTCTCAAATATATTCTAAAAATTCTTAGAAATGCTTAGATGCTTATTGTCATATTCAGATATTTTGAGTGATTTCAGGCATGTCTGGACAAATAGCCAAGTCAATTCAATACTATTTTGCATTAGGGTCAGTTTCCCAGATTCCAAAGCTATTGTTCTCAGTATCAAGACATATGGCAAAATAACCCATTCCTGGGACGGCTTTTTTCCCAATGACTACTTTTCCTCCTGATTGAGATATCTTGGCAGAGTATTCATCTACTGACTTCACACCAATATAGTTTGTCACTACATGCTGCGGATTCTGTCTCTTCATCATTCCTCCACCGATAGCCTTATTGCCTTGATCATCTGTGGTTGTAATTATTAGATAATCCATTCCATCTGGTAGTGTAAATTTTTCAAACTTCCACCCAAACATATCACTATAGAATTTTTTTGATCTTTCTAGGTCATCGGCTGGTATTTCAAAATGTACTATGGTTGACATATATTCTAATTCCAGAAACGTCTTAATTAATCTTGTTGCGTACTTGTCATTTATCGTTACCAAAGTAAACAAAGCTGCAAGGCAAATTCGCAAGAATTAAATTAAAATTATACTGATGTTTTGCAAAAAGCTGAGAATACCAAATGTACAAAGATTTTGAAATCCTACCATTTCTTTTAGTTTTGTTTATAGCAACCTCTAGCATTGTGTCATGTACAAATTTCATGAGAAATATTACAGGCGAGTTATTTGAGGCTAGCGGATCGAAGATTAATGATTTATTTGCTTATCAAAATGCACAAGATCTCAACAATTCAACTATACAGAATCTGCGAGATAAGACAAACCAAATTAAGATGTTGGCTGATATTTTTGAAACTAGAGTTGACAAGATTGTTCGCTTATTGGAAACAACGAGTGGATATCCTCCAGTAAGGAACATTTCATATGCAAATCTAATTGGCACAGAATTCATGGGAATACCTGAATCTTCAGACATTGGGAAGAGAAATACAGCAAAGTATTTACTAAAAAATGAACCTATTCTGGGTGGGGTATATTTCACGCTACCCAATGGAGATGTCTATATGGGCGAACCTTACTCGGCACAGAAACAACTTCCTCGACTCAACTTTGCTGATAGAGATTGGTATAAAGGAGTAAGTAAAACAAATGAAACTTATATTAGTTCAGTGTTCCTCTCTGCCTCTACTCGAGCTCCTGCAACTGCTATAGCAGTGCCCGTGTATCAAGATGATAGTAGGATCAAGTTAGCAGGATACTGGGTTGGAATAATCAATATCGGACCACTATGGAAAACCATTGAGGATCACTTTCTAACTGGGGACCAAGACCTAAATGTAGTTGATCATGAGGGTACTGAAATGTTTAATTCTGGAAAATATAATTACACTGAAAT
>DASQWJ010000174.1:0-6855 GCA_035640315.1 Nitrososphaeraceae archaeon | reverse complement strand
TTAATTTTATTTTTGCAATTGATATTTTGATTCGGTTATAACAAGATATTACAAAGTACATGCCACCAGGCTATCCTTTAAGCTATGTGACGTAGATTGAATATCAAGGTTTATTGATATTTCGACACAAGTTTAATCAAGTAATCGATTGTTAAAGTGTAAGCTTTTTGAATTCTGAAATGCTCTTTAAAAAATTCAATTATTTATCATAAATTTATTGTAATCCGCAATTTTGGAACCTTTTTCATAATTTACTATTTTATCATCAAAACTTAACGTATAACCAATTTCATCAATGCCTTCCACAAGCATTTTCTTTCTGGTGAAATCTATATCAAAATTAATAGTTTTTTCAGATATGGAAATAGTTTGATTAGCTAGACTAATATTCACTACTGGATCATCATTTTTCGCCAAATCAAAAAGATATTGTATTTTATCCTGGCTCAGGTATATTGGAAGTAATCCTTTTTTGAAACAATTGCTATAAAATATGTCTGCAAAGGAGGAAGCAATTACAACCCTTATTCCAAAGTCGTATAGCGCCCATACCGCGTGTTCTCTAGAACTTCCGCATCCAAAGTTATCTCTTGTCAATAACACCTGTCTTTTGTTATATTTTGGCTCATTGAGGACAAATTCCTTCTTTGGATTTCCGGCATGGTCAAAACGCCAGTCATAAAAAAGATAACCACCGTATCCAGTTTTTTGAATCAGTTTCAGAAATTGTTTTGGAATAATCTGATCCGTATCTACATTTGTCACATCAAAAGGAATGAGTTTGCTTTTAATTTCTTCAAAAGGTTCCATTGATATCACTGGTTTAGAACCAATTCCTCACATCAACAAAATGTCCTTCTATAGCACATGCTGCAGCCATTACTGGACTTACGAGGTGAGTTCTCCCGCCAGAACCCTGTCTACCTTCAAAATTTCTATTAGATGTACTCGCACAACGCTCTCCTGGTAATAATATATCTGGATTCATTCCAAGACACATACTGCACCCTGATTCTCTCCATTCGAATCCAGCATCTTGGAAAATTTTATCCAAACCAATCTTCTCGGCTTGTAATTTGACCTTTTGAGATCCTGGAACTACCATAGCCCTTACTTTTGGAGATACCTTTCTCCCCTTAACAACAAGTGACGCTTCCAAAAGATCCTCTAATCGTGAATTTGTACATGAGCCTATGAATACTCTATCTACGTGAACATCAGTCATTGGTATTCCTGGTTCTAAATCCATGTATTCTAGAGCTCTGATAGCTAATTTCCTCTTATTTTCATCACTTTTAGCATATTGTTCAGGTGAAGGCACAGAATCGGTTATGTCGACTACCATTGACGGATTTGTGCCCCAACTAATCTGGGGGGCAAGCTTGTCGACATTAATAGTTTCGACTCTATCAAATCCTACATTATCATCACTTTTCAAATTGCTCTTCCAAAATTCAATTAATTTATCGAGTTCCGATTCAGTGGGCGCATATTTTCTTCCGCGCAGGTAGTTATAAGTAATTTCGTCAGGAGCAATCAAACCTGCTCTCGCTCCACCTTCGATAGACATATTACATATGGTCATTCGCTGCTCCATAGATAATTCTGAAATTACGTCCCCGCGATATTCGAACACCATTCCAGTTCCTCCGTCAGTTCCTATCTTGCGAATAATGTTGAGTATGATATCTTTCGACGTAATAGCATGTCTTTTACTTAGATTTCCTTCAACATTGATTAGGAATGATCTTGGTTTATACATCCACAAACACTGTGTAGCAAGAACATGTTCAACTTCACTTGTTCCTATTCCAAAAGCTAAGGCGCCAAATGCACCATGTGTTGATGTATGACTATCGCCGCAAACTATAGTGGTACCCGGCAATGTGAATCCAAGCTCTGGTCCAATGACATGCACTATTCCCTGATCCGGGCTTGTCATATCGTAGATAGTTATCCCAAATTCCTTGCAGTTTCTACTTAATGTTTCAAGTTGAGTTTTTGACACCTCATCAACAATCGGCAGGGATCTACTTTCAGTTGAAACATTATGGTCTGTAGTTGCTATTGTTAAGTTTGGGCGCCTAACCTTCCTGCCACTCTGCTTTAAACTCGCAAATGCTTGGGGGGATGTAACTTCATGTATCAAATGCCTGTCAATGTATATTAGCGTAGGGCCGCTTGAATTATCAGCATTCTTATTCTGATTATCGTTTGTAACTATATGACTATCCCAGATCTTGTCAAAGAGGGTTTTCTGCATTATTATCTATTGTTAGTTAAATCGGAATATAATCATATTACTCTGGCCATCAGCTATAATTTGAATGCCACTTTCAGACGGTGACAATGCTTAAATTTAGTATTCATAGAAATTAATTTCAATGTTTCCGCATGACAATAAAAACTTCGACAAGAACTATGAAGAGTATATCATGAATCACATAAAGAAAGGGACAACTACATGTGCATTAACATGTAAAGATGGAGTTGTTTTAGCTGCAGATACAAGAGCTAGCGCTGGTTACTTTATTGTAGATAGAAATGTTATGAAGGTTCAAAAAATAGATGAGCATTTGGGCATGACAATTGCTGGAGGCGTCGCTGATGCTCAGAACTTGGTTGATCTTTTACGCTATAACGCAAATTTGTATAAATTGTCAAATAAAGATAGATTAATTCCCGTAAAATCAGCTGCAAGACTTTGTTCCAATGTTCTGTTCAATCAAAGATACTATCCTTATTACGTACAGCTAATTATGGCAGGATTTGACAAAAATGGCGAGGGTTCACAAATATACAATATTGATTTATTTGGATCCATAACCAGTGAAAAGTTTATTTCAACTGGCAGTGGTTCACCGGTTGCATATGGTTACCTTGAATCAGAATATAAAAAAGATCTCAGTGTAAATGATGCATACAAGATAGCTATTCAGGCTATTGCAGCTGCTATAAGGAGAAATTCTGGAACTGGTGATAACATAAATGCCATCATTATAGACAAAGATGGGTATAGAGAGTTGTCAAAAGAAGTAAAGGACGCTGTGCAAGCAGTTTACTAGTATCTAGTTTACATTCTCGTCAAATCAACCAAACTTCCTTTTTAAATGAACGCTAATCTAGACTACTATCCATAAATGTTGATTCAAACAAGACTTGACAAATAACTAACAAATTGACTAACATACAAGACAGGAAGTATCAAAAAATCAAACGAGAGGTTAAAAGGTTCATTCAAAAAAATAAAAAAGAAAAAATCGATCATTCAACCATTTTAAATAACATAAACATTGACTATGATACCCTAATGAGGATACTGAGTGAATTAAGGAGAACAGGTAATATATAAACTACTTGAGGTGGTCTAATAACGTTTTTTGAGATTCTTCCCCGGCATCTTCGTACGCGTTGTCTAATATTTTTCGTATTTTTTGGGCACGTGCTGTCCCAAATCCTGGAATTTTAGCCAATTCAGCAGCCGATGCATTTAACGCCCTTTTTGGAGTATTAAATTCCTTTAACATTTTTACAGCAAACATACCACCCACTCCGGGCAATGAAGAAAGAACAGAAAGTTGCTGTATTTGTTCAGAGGTTTGTTTTCTAATTTTTCGCAATAGTGGTCCATATGAGTTTTTTCTAGATAATTTATTGGCAATTGCAATGAGAAAGTTCGTGGTATGTTCTATGTTTGGTGTATGAACTAGAGGTATCTTAAAATCCAAAACTACTGTGATTAGTGAATCATAAACTAACTGAATTTTTTGATCATAGGTTCTAAAAGATCTCGAAGATTCAGTTTTCAAATCCTCCATTATGCTCCCTTCAACAATCAATAACGGTGATGAAAAATGTTTTACGAGTTGTGAACACTGTATGAACAATCTTCCATCATAAAATGAACTTAATAGATCCGATACAGTTTTTCTTTCAATGGCTACATTATTAAAAACAATGTAGTCGCCAACCTTCAAAGTAGCAAAATCTACAAATACTCCTGACTGTTTGAGCAATTCTGGAATACCGCTGTTTTTTTCTCTTTTATCGACTACTATTCTCAAATTACATCTACAAAGAATACTATACTAAAGTTTTAAAAATATTCATCTGTATTGAGAGCCTCTAGTGGGACTCGAACCCACGACCTAAGGTTTACGAAACCTTCGCTCTACCAACTGAGCTATAGAGGCGTACATCATGGATACATTTGCAATCATACAACCAATTTAACTATTTTCTAACTCAATGAGATATTTACTACAAATGATTATCGAATCCAATCCAGCTTGGATATAAAACAACATTAAATAGCTGAAAATCCAAGTTTTTTTTATAAAGTGAAAGTTTCAATCTCTGGCATAAGAGGAATTTACGGTCAAGATCTCAATTTACATAATATAATGAATTTTTCCAGATTATTCGCTTGTTTTATTATTAATAATCCTGGTATTACTGAAAAAAGATGTTTGATTGCAAGAGACACAAGACCTTCTAGTGATATAATTCATCGCATAGTATCAGCAGCTATTATGGAACAACGGATAGATGTAATTGATTTAGGCATCGCTCCAACACCCTTTGCTTTTCGTGAATCAACTAGATATGGTAACGCTATAATAGTAACAGCTTCACATAATCCCTTGGAATGGAACGGTTTAAAATTTGTAATAAATGGAAGAGGAATTTTTGAAGATGAACTTGAATCAATTCAACAACAGGATACTATTTCTAAAACAGATACTTTTTCTAACACAGAGTTTGGAAAGTTATTTCATATTAATTCAAAATACGTATCTGATATGATTCAGTTAATGAGAAAGAATAGTTATCTTGATAATGATAGAAATAATACAAATACAATTGGGATAGATCCCGGTGGAGGAGCTATATGCTCATTTATCCCACAACTTTACGATTCATTGGATCAGAAATTCTTGACAGTAAATGACATTGCCGGTATTTCGTCAAGATCTCCTGATCCTACGACCGATGATCTTTTAGAATTAAGGAAACTCGTTCTATCCAAAAAACTTGATTTAGGATTTGCATTTGACATGGATGCAGATAGACTTGTAGTTGTAGATAAAAAAGGGAACAAGCTTTCAACAGATCTTACGCTTCTATTATGTATTGCAAGTACATTAAATCACGGAGCCAAACGATTTGTAGTCAGTATAGACACAAGTAATGCCATTGAACACATGATTTCCCAACGTGGTGGAACTTTGAGACACTCAAAAGTTGGAGAAGCAAATGTTGTAAAACAATTGATCGAGATGAACGCAGATGCAGGGGGTGAAGGAAGTAGTGCTGGGTTTATTATGCCGAAATTCAATATGTGTAGAGACGGGATATTGGCTAGTGCAATTATTTCATCATTAAATGAAGATCTCTATAATGAATGTATAGAAATTGCTTCAGGTTACTCAACTATCAGATCCAAAGTACATATAGAGTCAAATTTTCAGGAAGTAGTTATTGATAAATTTGAAAAAAAATACAAG
This sequence comes from Nitrososphaeraceae archaeon, assembly GCA_035640315.1. Lineage (GTDB taxonomy): Archaea > Thermoproteota > Nitrososphaeria > Nitrososphaerales > Nitrososphaeraceae > TA-21. Next base: position 1,348 of record DASQWJ010000174.1, on the reverse strand, counting down.
GAAAAATCTTATCAGATAATAAAAATGGATGGTACTAAAGTATTAATCGACGACTTATCTTGGGTTTTGATTAGATCCTCTAATACAGAACATGCAGTACGAATTTCAGTTGAATCAACTCCAGATAAAGTACTAACAATTTTTAACGATGTAAAGGAAAAGGTTCAATCTATTTATGAAGAGATTAAATGAAAGAGAAATTATAGATCTCTTTACCTCTAAAATTAATGATTCATTACTTGACAAGGTAAAGAATGATGATGTAGTAATTTTACCAGTCAGATTTGGTTTGCTAAAGAGAATGAATAAGACATCCAATATGAGTATTGTGCTAAAAAGTGACATGTTAGTTGAAAGTACAGATGTAGTAAGGATTATGAAACCCTGGCAAATAGCAAGGAAGGCCATCTTGTCATGTGTAAGTGACTTTGCTGCAAAAGGTATAAGACCATATGCATGCCTCATTTCTATTGGAATACCAAAAAAATATTCAAGAGAAAATATAGCCTCGTTAGCAACTGGATTTAAACAAGCATCAAAGGAATATAATGTACATATCTTGGGGGGTGACACCAACGAATCTAAAGAGTTGATAATAGATTGTAATATGATGGGTATTACAACTTTACCGGATAATAAAATTCCTAGGAGAAAGGGGGCACAGGTAGGTGATTTAATAGTAACGTCTGGAAAATTTGGATATACTTCTTCGGGCTTGAAAATTATCCTATCTCATTTAAGTGCTGAAAAAAAATTTAGAACAAAAAGTATATCATCAGTAACATTTCCAAAACCGCAAGTAGAATTTGGATTTAGACTTGCCAAATATTTCTCATCCTCCATAGACTCTAGCGATGGCTTGTCCACATCCCTGTATGAGCTTATTCAAAAAGGCAAAGTCGATTTTCTCATTGATAAGATTCCGATACCACATAGTTTAAGTCATTTTGCTAGCTTAAATTTCATCAAAACAGAAGATTTGATTTTTTTTGGTGGAGAGGAATATGAAACAATCGCAACAGTTCCGAAACAAAATTTTAGGAAATTAATAAAAGACGCCAGAAAACACGGAGTCAGAATCTATCATATCGGACAAGTAGTAAGAGGCAATGGAAAACTAGTCTACGAAATTAATGGAATTCGAAAGATCATTAGAAATCAGGGATTCCTGCACTTTGCAAAATAGTATTTCATAAAGATGGCTAAAGGTATAAGGCGAAAGATGAGGTAATTGTTATACCCTTCGTCCTCTACGTCCGCCGGGTTTCCTAGTCGTATCATGAGGTATTGGAGTAACATCATCGATTCTGCCTATCCTAAAACCGGCTCTTGCAAGAGCTCTTATGGC
>DASQWJ010000173.1:0-9010 GCA_035640315.1 Nitrososphaeraceae archaeon | reverse complement strand
TTATTCCGACTCTGTTGAAAAAGGTGGATGGATGAAAATATTCTATCCTAATACCATAACAAAAAAACTGCAATTTTATTCACAATTCTTTAAAACCGTCGAAATGGATTCTACGTTCTATCAAAGATTCTACAAATACATGACAAAAGAAACGTTTATTTTAATATCCAAGACATCACCACCCTAATTTTCAAATATCTCTAAAGATTCATAACCCATGAAAAAGGGTTGGACATTGATAAAGTCGCAATAAATGCTCTCTAAGAGTTCCTCGAAAAAATATCCTCCTTAAAGACCATAAATAAATTGGGAGCTATAATTATTCAATTACTGCCAAGCTTCACCGTTGGCCAATTTAGAAATACAGAACCTTTGGATAGGCTACCAGCAGGATATGACTACGCCGTAGAATTCAGACATCCCTCATGGAATACAGAAGGCCCGTGGGAACTTTTAAAGCATTACAATATAGCAGCGGTAATGACCGATTCGCCACCAGGAGATAAACTGCAATTCCTTTCAGAAGTTATAGTGACTGCCAATCATAGTTTTATTAGATGGCATGAAAGGGACGCAAAACATAGATACAATTATCTTTATTCCAAACAAGAATTAATTTCATGGGTTGATAAGGTTAAAAAATTATGATTGGAAAAACTCCAGTTGTGAGAGGTTATTTCAATAATCATTATGGCGCAAAAGCTATTGCAAACAGTCTTGAATTTAGGGAATTACTTGGAGAAACTCTATCCGATAATGATATAAAGATGAAGGAAAAAATTAGCGATTTTTACAGATCAAAACAGATGGTTCTGGATAATATCTACACCAAGAATGACAAAATTGATAATAATGCTCATGTTCATGCCAATTGATATTGGTAAAAGACACTGATACCTATTTTAGATATCATCTATTCCGATGTCAACTTTAAACCGAATGGTTCTGTAACAGAATTACATGTCTCTGTCAATAATTCACAATATCTCTTTACATCATACACAGTCCTTGAATTTATCAACTCAAAAGGCACACTTCTTTTTCTTGAATTTTTTCTATAATAATCGGTTATTACATATTTCAAAATTTGTCCTGCTTTAAGTGATTTGCCTGTATTTTTTAATTGTAGTAAGGCGTCCAGTTCGACCGTATTCCTTTTTTCATATTCGTTTACATTTTTAGATATTCTCTTTGTTAGAACCAAATCACTTATGGAGACATTTCTATTTTTCAAAAGTTTCAGATGGATTCGAAACATCTCTCTTACCTTTGGCATCAAATCTCTAACTTCTCTTACCGAATTGGCCTCTGACATTATGTTCAAGATACCTTGCTGAACATTTGAAAAGAATTCTGCAGTATCATGCCTTCTTGCTTCTATTCCTCTCATCTTCACAGTGCCATCTTCAAAGATGCCAAAATAACGATTTGAGACAGGTAGTATGGTATTGTTTTTTGAAGGAACAAATACAATCCATTTGTATATACCTTCAAATGAAATTGGAAATCCAGTGTTATTTTCTATCTCAATTTTCAAATTCTCATAATCATTTTTGTTTGCAGGATTTTTCTTTTTATTTTTATTTTGTATCCATATAGAATCCACTATGGCGTGTAGAATCTCAAATCCATGTGATTCTGCTATCCTTATTGTTTGTAATAAAATATGTCTGTCAAAAGCACATACTGCAATATGCGCATCTATCCTACCAAATTTAGCATTATTAAAACCAAGGTAACCGAAACTAGTCACTAAAACCCATTTTAGAGCAGTTTGTCTTGCATCATAAATTTTTTTTAATTTGGAGTCGGTGGTTGAGTTTTTCTTGTCTTTATAGATCGCTCTTTTTTTTAGTAATATTTCTAATGATATAGGAACTATGCCTCTTCTTTTTTCACAAATATGATAATTTAGTAACTGTGGAATATGTAACTTGGAATGAGAACAACAGTCACAAATTATAGTCTCAGCAGATATGTTTTTTTTAAACATTATGGTAGGATAGAGCGAAACAAAATCAAGTTCAGCAACATTTTCATGCACTCCAATAATTGGTTCAAATATCAAACCACCGCGATCAGCAGTTAAAAGATCTCCAAGTGATTTTGGATGTTCTGTAAGCGTAGGTTTCCATGGAATGAGTATATCGTTTCTCATGGCATGATAAAATTGTAAACTGCTCATACACTTTCCAATGGATGCTCTAGATGCTGTATGTAACGGCAATCTACAAATTCTCGCAAGTTCGTACAATCCTTGAAGACCGGATTCATTTAGAACAAAGGAATTGTATGTGTCAATATGTACTCTTCCAAATAATTTTGCAGCTGACGGCTTGAAATATATTCTACCATAAGCAAAGTATGATGTTCCATCTTTTTTAGATCTGCGTAAAGGAATACCTTCTCTATCCAGAATTAAATCTACTTGATTGATTTCTGATCTATGCATTAGATAAGGAAATGTAAATGAGTCGCCATCCTCTGTGAGAATGAAATCTGGATTAATTTTTTTTATTTCTTTAACAAGTTGATATAAAATATCTGATTCAGAACCCTGAATATGAATAGTATCTTTTGTATCACAATTTTGGACAATTACTGATGCAATTGAATCAGTAAATCTAGGTATCTTTCCTTCATTTACTTTTGGGAATACCTTTAGATTTACGTTATTAAATAGTGGTAACTCATATTCTGTAGACCATACGTTATCTTCTTTACATATCCAATCGAGCTCTGAATTAGATACATGAACTTTACATTCCATAAGAGGAAAAATATTATGTTCGTAAAAATAGGATTGTTCTGGTAGAACGTCTACATTATATAGTCTGAATTGTCCAAATCTGCCAATTCTCTCTATTTTTTTTGCTAATTTTAGTGAGTAAGTAGAATCATTTAATTCCAGTTCAAGGACTTGGGATTTTTTGATATCAGTTATCAATTCATATCTTGAAACAAAATTATATTCTTTTATCATGGAAAGTATTTCATTGTTCTCTATGAGAGATTTTAACAAAAACATGTCAGAGGCAACGTAGATTTTACGATTCCACCTCTTATCCTCAACTCTAATGGTTGTAGCAGAATTAGCTTTTTTTATCCAGAAAATCATATTGCCATTTAAAGGATACGCATCAAATAACCAACCAGATATCATTTTACTTCAATGGATTTAGATATCATTTATCAACCGGAGTGCTGACACAAAAGTAACTTGTTGTAATTTTTTATTATGGATTTTTTTATACGCTGATATTCAATTAGATGAAACAATAACTCAATCTTATCAATTTTGAATTATATAATAAGAAAGGATTCTGTCAGGCGGGGAGGGGTTAAAAATAGTAGCAAGTAAATATCATTATCACTAAAACATGCAAAGCTAAACAAGAGAATGTATGATAATAAAAATAAAAAATAAAAACTCCCTGATACTTTTTAAAAATTAATCTTTCCAATTCTGCCATTTCGATAATCTTCCAGCGTCCTATCTATTTCATCCCGAGTATTCATAACAAAGGGCCCATACTGAACTATTGGTTCATTGAGAGGCATTCCTGCGATAAGCAGCACATCCATAGGAGATTTTGCATCATCAGCTCCTCTAATTGAAATAATTTCGCCATCATTTTCAAACACGATCAAGTTTTTTTCCACGACTGCAGTTTTATCTTTACCAAAAAGACCTTTACCATTAATAATATATGCAAATGCATTATAATTTTCAGGAATGGACTGTACAACTTGTGCTCCTCGTTGCAAGGTAAAGTGCAAATAGAGAATTGGAGTTAAGGTATTGATAACTGCCTTGGTCTCAAGATAATTTCCCGCAATAACTTTGGCCGATACTTTACCATCTGGGGTACTTACTTGAGGAATTCTTGTAGAAGGAACATCTTGATAATCTGGTTTAATCCACTTGTCGGTTTTTCGAAGGTTTATCCATAGCTGAAATCCATGTAATCTTCCACCATTTTTTGCGAATTCCTTTTCTGGCATTTCCGAGTGAACCAGTCCCGAACCCGCTGTCATCCATTGAACATCACCAGGTCCAAGTTTTCCAGAATTACCTTGAGAATCCTTATGTTCAAATCTCCCATCAAGCATGTATGTAACAGTCACAAAACCTCTGTGAGGATGTTCAGGAAATCCTTTACTCTCATATGGTAACAAATCCAAAGGACCCATCTCATCCAAAAGTAAGAAAGGATCTAGATTTCGAATAGCCCTTGAAGGAAAGCACCTATGTACCACAAAGCCATCGCCTTCTGGAGTTTCGTTACTTTTTGTCACAAGTTTTACTGACCGAAAATTGAAATTCGTTTCATCAGATTTATCCGAGAATTTACTACTCTCTTTGCCAATTTCTTCCTTTTTCATATACTATATTAAATAATATCGTATTTAAGTAAGGTTGTGTGTCATTTTATTTTATTCTAAGACTAGTTAACAATCATCGATAACCGTCATTTGGCGCAATTTCTAGTAACTTCACGCAAGTAGGTATCCTTGCACACTTAGAAAACAAATAACCCCGCATAACAGCGCTTAATTCAAATTATTAAGATTAATTGGAATATTAGTCCAGCACTATTGCCATTGCTATAGGATTTGTACCCCTGATCTTGTTAAATGATCTAATTATAGCAGTAATGAATCCGTATTTTTTATCAATCATGGAAAACGCGATTGACGATTCTTTTGAATCAGCAAATTTTGCTTTTCCATCAAACCAGGCTCCTTTAACGTTTCCACGAATATCGCATGGCGCAATCCTAACATGAGGATTGTTTCTAATTCTTTTTACCTTGCCTGATTTAGAATCAGTTCTAAAAAAGATGATTCCCTGGTAAATGATGAACCAAATGGGGGTTTTGATTCCCGATCCATTTTTCTTGAAAGTTTCAACATTAATGTATTTGAAGTTTGATAGTTGAGAAAGCTTGTCTTCAGACATGTCTGATAATTAGAAGATATGGACTTATTAGTGCTCTGAAAGTTGGCTTCAGATCGAAATTATTTGAAGAAAAGTGAAAAAGGAACGTTAGAAAATCATGGCAATGTCTTGATTCTGTTGTTTTTATGAACATTATATGCACAATATAAGAAATAGTAACGCAAATCTGATCAAGACCTAATATTCATCTTCATCTCTGGATTTTATTTTTCTGAAATTAAAATAGAGTGCTAAATCATAGACAATCTTTATAACACCGCCTAGCACAAATGGTCCTGAAAGTGCCAAAAATGATTGGAAAATATATCCGATGACTGATGGAGATACTGCCTGTGCAATATTTCGTGAAACATTCGTAAGTCCTGAAGCTGCGGTTCTCTCATCTTCATTAACAACAGATACAATATACGATTGTCTTGTCGGAACATCCATCTGTGAAAGACCCATTCTAATCAAATAAAGTATCATGGCCAAATGCAACGATGGAGCAAAAGCAACGAGGATGAGCAATATATTTGAGGGGATATGCGTAAATACCATTGTATTTACAAGACCAATTCTATCCGCAATCTTTGCCGCAGCTATGTAAGATAAGGCAGTTAGGATACCGGCTGCAGAAAAAATATATGACAAGATAATGAGATCAGCTCCAAATTTCGTAAAGAACCATAGAGAAACAACACTTTGGATTACAAAACCTCCTGCAAACGAATCAACTGCAAAAAGAACAGATAACTTGCCAACAATTTTTTTTGATCTTGGAGATAGAGTTTGCCTAATCGACTTGTTTACATTTGGCTTTATTTCAATATTCTTAGAGATCATAAAATATATTATCATTACAACCAGACCAAGAATACTATACAACATAAAGAGAATCTTGAATGATTCGATATGATTCATTCCAAAATACTGTTCCTGTAAGAGGGTTGGTAGACCTGAAAGAATTATTCCAGCTGACATGGCAAATGTCCCAACCATATTATACAAGGCAAAAATAGTATTCAATCTTTTCTTATCCCCGATTGTCTGTGGTAATATTGCCTGTTCTATTGTTAGAAACGCGCCAGTCTCTGACCCGGTAACATTTATAGTTCCTATGAAGGCGGCTATTACTAAAAGAAAATAATTATCAGTAAATGTGAATATGAGCCCAGAAATACACATTAAGGAAGCATAAATGACAAGAACATTCCTTCTGCCAATTCTATCCGCATAAAAGCTTGCAAATATTGTGAAAATTACACTGTTTACAAGCGTCGAACCTAAAAGAAGTCCAATCTGAATATCATCAAACCCTAAAAACCTCAAATATATTGCTATGACTACGCTAAGAAATCCATAGCCAAATGTCCTGAGAATTCTTGCCGAAAGTAACAGCTTGCCATCTCTTGAAAGCCAATCGAGAGAAAAATTCATAGGCTTTACTCATAACTTAATATGGATTAAAATAAAATATTGGGCTACAGGTATCATGTGATGAAACCCGGCTAATGATTTCATCCTTGTCGCTCGCACTACCTTTAGTCGACCTGTTTCTACGTCCTCTTATTTATAGGACTTTTAACTTGAGCTTCCAAGTGCTTTTTTTAGATCTTCCAAAACCATTACTGGATGGAACTCAACCTTTGCGCCAATGTCCTGAAACAATGGTTCTGCGATGCTAGGTACCATGTCAACCTTATCTATGTTAAGTATGAATGCAAAAGTTCTATCTCCTCCTGCCTCAAAAAAATAAGCAGCCTCAGTGTTAACCTTCTTCATGTAGTCTTCAAGATTTTGCAGAAATTTTGGATTCTTTACCATCTTATTGCCAGCCTCTGTAGGAATTTGAGCTCTTACTAAAAATCTCATAATTAACTTCATATTACATGATATAAAAATTTTTGATTATTTTTACACGTGTTTTTTGATTGCATTTCCAAATTTCAATTAATCCGATCCTATGATCATTTAAACTATATCATTTTAACAGGCATGCGCTGAATATATTCAGAACATGAATGTTAATTTCCAGCTCATGGTTGGCTCCGATATTAAGCAAATACTAAAAATGCAATACTACTCAATATATTTACAATTGCTATGATCCATAATAAATCGTATCTGCATACAGTAACTTCAATATATGCATTTTTTGTAGCAGATATGTATTATGCTCGATGATCTTTTAAAGGAGAGAGTCGATGGTAAGAAACCTCGTCAGGAAGGGCTTACACTTAGTGTAGATAAGCTTGAATCATTTGATAGAGAAAACTTTGAGATCCTGGCTACGTTTATCGACCAAATCAAAATCTACAATACTTACCCACTATTAATCTCCAATGATCTTCTTCAGAAAAGAATATCATATTATCATGATTTTGACATTAAAGTTTCAACTGGCAGTACACTTACAGAATATGCCATATCCGAAAATTCTCTTGAAAAGTACATTAAAGAATGTGCCAAGATGGGATTTGACATAATCGAAATTGGTGAAAACAGTATTGACATAGATATCGACAAGAAAAAGAAAATATCTAATTCTATCCTATCCGCAGATTTGACTTTAAACTGGAAGATAGGAAAAAAAGATCCTAGGCATCAGATCGGAATTGACAATACGCTATTGAGGATTGAAGATGTCGTAAAAATTGGTGCAAAAAAAGTAATCTTGGAAGCAAATGAAGGTATTAGCGTTGGGATATATGATCAAAATGGTTCGGTAATTTGGAATTATGTAGCCGCCCTTACGGCAAAATATCCACCAAATACCTTTATTTTTGAGGCTCCCCTTCCAACTCAACAATCTGCGTTGATAGCCGAATTTGGTCAACGGGTGAATCTTGCCGAAATCAATATTGATCATGTCGCTTCTGTAGAATCTCAAAGACGTGGATTTCTTTCCAAATCATCTTTTGGCATGTCATTCTCTCAAAAGGAAATCGGTGGAAGTCCTGCGTCAAAGTTTATCTATTATCTAATAAAAACAAAGAATCCAATTGAACAAAGCGATCTCATAGGTATTACCCATTTGCCTAGAAGGACTGTCCAAAGCGCCATTGAAGACTTGAAGAATCAAGGTTTCATTATAGAACGAAATAGTTTGGATGATAGCAGAAGAAAAGTGTATTACCCTGTCAAATCTGAGTGGCTATGATTAATTCTGCACTATTTGAGGCATGATTTGAAATTCTATATGGATTTGGCCTTTCCAATATCTAAATACATTATATCAAAATCGATATTGTACCCTTAATTTAGTAATGTTTAGACATGTTCACTCTCCAGTGGCTAAAATGCACATTTATCAGGCTCAAGACTCTCTTAGCTTAGAGGACAAGCACAGGATTGGCTCGATAAACAGGCATAATTTGCACGTAATGCTATAATTTTACGTATTTGCAAGTATTCAAATATGCTTTTGATTAGGTAGGAGGCATGACCAAAAAAATAAAAGTAATAGCAGTTTTGACTACGTTACTTGTTGCAGGATTTATAGTAACGCCGACACTTTCAAGTCACGCGAATGCACAATTAGCACAAAAAAAGGTATTTAGACTCGGATATTTTCCTAACATCACTCATGCACAGGCAGTCATTGGGGTAGGAAACGGAGACTATCAAAAGGCTCTGGGAGATGGTATAGAGCTTAAAAGTTTGACGTTTAATGCGGGGCCGTCGGCAACAGAAGCCCTACTGGCAAATCAAATCGATGCGACTTACATAGGTCCAAATCCAACCGTTAATGGTTATGTTGTTTCCGAGGGAAAAGCCGTTAAAGTAATATCTGGAGTGGCAAGCGGAGGCGCCGTATTTATAGTAAGAAATGATTCTGGTATCCAATCATCAAAAGACCTTGGCGGTAAAAAATTTGCAAGTCCTCAAATAGGTAACACACAAGACGTTGCATTGAGAAAATATCTACTGGATAACGGATATAAAACAAAAGACAAAGGCGGAAACGTTGACGTCCTTCCTGTAAAGAATCCTGATATTTTGACGCTATTCTTAAAGAAAGAAATCGATGGAGCCTGGGTTCCTGAACCATGGGGTGAAAAACTT